>JBDKKX010000018.1:0-22866 GCA_039795795.1 Bacteroidota bacterium
TTCACAGATTTTTTTGGATTTTAAGCATTGAAAATCCAAAAAAATCTGTGAAATCTCGTGAAATCTGTTCCATCTGTGATGAAAAGTATTTTTGTCCCGTACTAAGCAAAATTTCACAAAAATCTGCGTAAATCCGCCTAAATCTGCGTCATCCGTGTTCCAATTGTATCATAATTACGCTCATTTTTTTTAAATCAAATGTTTATGAATTATAAAAATATCATTATTGAAAATAAAGACGGCATTATCGTCTTAACCATCAGCCGCGAAAAAGCCATGAACGCGCTCAATCAACAAACCATGAGTGAATTAGAACAGTTTTTTAGTAAAGATGCTGTGAATTTGCAAGGTTTGAGAGGCGTTATTGTCACGGGCGCGGGCGAAAAAGCATTTGTTGCAGGCGCGGATATTAGTGAATTTACCGCTTTCGCAAACGATGATACCAGTTTGTACGCCAAACGCGGGCAAGATATTTTTTTCTTAATTGAAAATTTTACAAAACCCGTCATCGCGGCAGTGAATGGTTTTGCATTGGGCGGCGGTTGTGAATTATCGATGGCTTGCCACTTGCGCGTAGCGAGTGAAAATGCTAAATTTGGGTTGCCCGAAGTGGGTTTGGGCATTATTCCTGCTTATGGCGGGACGCAAAGATTGGTTCAATTGATTGGCAAAGGGCGCGCCCTCGAAATGATGATGACGGGTGAAATGATAGATGCGCATACGGCATTGCAATTTGGATTAGTCAATCATGTTGCGCCAAAAGGAGAAGCCGTTTTGAAAGCTAAAGCGATTTTAAACAAAATTATTCAAAAAGCACCTTTGGCAATTTCGGGGGTTATAGAAGCGGCGAATGCGGTTTTCAATGAAAAACAGAATGGTTTTGAAAAAGAATATAAATCTTTTGGCAAATTGACGCGGACGGCGGATTTCAAAGAAGGGGCAAAAGCCTTTTTGGAAAAAAGAAAAGCCAATTTTACAGGACAATAAAAATAAGGCAAAAAGGCTTATTTTACAAATAATTGATAATCAATTATTTGTAAAATAAGCCTTTTTGCGCCACCCAAAAAATAAAAAAAAAAGCACTTTTTTTGAAAAAAAAAGTAAAAAAAGTTTGCAGGTTTCAAAAAACATCCTACCTTTGCAGCGCAATTGAAACACAGGGGTAATAAAAGCGCCGAATGACAATTGCGAAAGATCTTGTAGCTCAGCTGGTAGAGCATTTGACTTTTAATCAAAGGGTCTCGGGTTCGAATCCCGACAAGATCACATCAAAAAAAAAGCGCGTAAAATATTGTGAATCAATATTTTACGCGCTTTTTTTTTAAAACCGAAATGCCGTACTCGGATAACCAAATTTTATTTTGAAAGCAATAAAATTTACGCCATATCGTTCCTATGTTTTTTTTCGGAATGGTGCATATTCAAATTATAAAAAAAATAATGTCTAAAAAAAAGCACACAATTGGATAAGAAGTTGCGAAAATTAATATCTTTGCCCCTTGAGTGGTGATTTTAAGGTTTAAATGAAGGCTTGAAGCATCCTAAATAAGGAAGAATTCATTTTATAAAAGAATGATTATTCATTCTTTATAAAATTTTAAAACAATGCACTTCATTCGACTCCTTAAAGTAAACTTATATTAATGAAATATTAATGTTGCAACATTTATCATTACGAAGCAATTAATTTATCAAACATAACTTGGTTTTCAAACAATGAGAGTAGCTGTGGTTGGTGCGACTGGATTGGTCGGCACGACAATGATGAAGATTTTGGAAGAACGCAATTTTCCAGTAACCGAGTTTCTGGCTGTCGCTTCTGAAAAGAGCGTCGGTAAAGAAGTCGTGTTTCGCGGGCAAAAACATGCTGTGATTGGTATGCAAACGGCAGTGGATGCGCGCCCCGATATTGCGTTATTTTCGGCGGGCGGTGGCACATCTTTGGAATGGGCTCCGAAATTTGCTGAAGTCGGTACGACCGTGATTGATAATTCGTCGGCTTGGCGCATGGATCCCACCAAAAAATTGGTGGTGCCCGAAGTCAATGCACACGTTTTGAACAAAACGGATAAAATTATTGCCAATCCGAATTGTTCCACGATTCAAATGGTGGTAGCGTTGAACCCATTACATCAGAAATATCGTATTAAACGATTAGTTATATCGACATATCAATCGGTTACAGGTACGGGTGTGAAAGCGGTTACTCAAATGTTGAATGAACGCAATGGGGTGACGGGGGAAATGGCGTATAAATATTCGATTGATATGAATGTGATTCCTCATATTGATTCGTTTTTGGACAACGGCTATACCAAAGAGGAGATGAAAATGGTCAATGAGACGCGCAAAATTATTGGCGATAAGACCATTAAGATTACGGCAACGACGGTGCGTGTTCCAGTCATGGGCGGTCACTCCGAATCCGTCAATGTTGAATTTTTGAGTGAATTTGAATTGCCAGAAGTACGTCGCATTTTACAAAATACGCCAGGGGTGATTGTGGTGGATGATGTGAATAATTTTAAATATCCAATGCCGAAAGATGCAGAAGGGCGAGATGAAGTTTTTGTAGGGCGTTTGCGGCGGGATGAAAGCCGTCGTCGTTGCCTCAATATGTGGATTGTTTCGGATAATTTGCGCAAAGGCGCGGCAACGAATGCCATTCAAATTGCAGAATATTTGATAAAAGAAAAAATAGTGCAGTCCGTAGAAAATGCGGTTGAAGAGTTAGCTGCGTAATTTTATTTCATAGATTTGCGAAATTACAAAATTTCGCAAATCTTTAAATATTAATAATATGGTTTTTCGTTTTCAAGACGATTATGATACGCTTGCAGAACCTTGTCCGCCGAAACATTATCAGCCGCACAACAGGGGAGAAGTGTATCGTTGGACATTTGAAGCGATTGATGATAGCCGTAATTTTCAATCGCAATACCATAAAAATCCAAAGCGATTTCAACAAAAAAGCGATATAATTAAGTGCCAAGCACTTGGATTATCTTGTTTTGATAATTTAGAAGGAGCTAAGGAACGATTTTTTGAATTATTGGATGATATTGGTGAAAAAGTTTATCAAATGGTGGGTAACAAAATTGCAAAAGGAAGTTTGTTAAAAGCGGATGGCGTTTGTGGAAAAGTGGAGAGATTAGGACATTTCACGTATCATCCCGCAAAAGAAGTGGAGTTAATAGCTCGTTTTACCATATTAGAATCTGAAAAATTATAATATCAATGGAAAATATTAAAGCAATCAATATTCAACATTTGGGTTTTCATCTCGAAAAAATGGGTGATTTTCTTTACCATGAGGGACCTTTATTGTCTCTTTTTAAAGATAAAACAAATCTGAATAGTTACTATTTTTATAAATGGACGGATTCTGATGATAAATACAATCGTTGGTTGGTTTTTCACGTACATGCGGAACAATTGCGCGCTTTTTTATTTCAAGAATTGTCTTTAAAATCGTTGATTTTTAAAAATACTTTTGCTTTTTTGATAGATATTGATAATGATTTGAATCAAACCCAATGTTTAATTGCGTCTATTGACGATATTCCCAAAAGTTATTTGCCGTCAGAAGGTTCATTTTATAAAAAAGGTAAATACACCACTTTTGCAGAATCGCTAAAAAGCACAATGGATGTCAATACGAGTTACGATATTTTTAATATGTTGAATTACCTTATGGTTGAATTAGACCATATAAAAAAAGAACAGTCCAAAGAAATGAGTTTAATTACTCAATTATTGAGGCAGCGTCCATTGGACAATTTAATGCCTTAACAAAACAATACTTTTACATCACTTACGATTTTGAATACACGGATGCTTTTTTTCGTAAAGCATTGAAATTCAAAATCATACGAATTTGTTTTACCGTTTATCAGTTGAACTTAAATCACATCAGGAATGAAGACTAAATTAGTACTTTGGGGTACCAACGGACAAGAACAACGTGTATTAATCGCTATGCAGCTTCGTGCTGCTGACAACAAAGTGGATATTTGGACGTTTCCCGAATCCATTGTTACCGAAGATTTTTCGCAGAAAATGTTGAATGAGTGGCGTACAGGCACTGCCGAAGTCACTTTTCCAGAAGGCGGCACTCACTTATTGCGTGAGTTGGCGGTCGCGGACAGCATTTTACCCGATGATTTGAAGGTCGAAAGAACCGATTTGGTGAATCGCGCTCAATCAGAATGGCAGTTTGTAGTGCTTTCGTCGAAGTTACACGACGCGTATCGTTCCGAATTGAACGAAATGGAGGACAAAATCAAACAAATGACTGCGTATAGCGGTGAAGTGTGGGATTCGTTGAAAGGGCTTTGGAATAAAGTTCAAGAACAGGTAAAAGACCGCAATCTTTTCCGCGAACATGCCGACACGCTCCGCGATACGACGAATGAGTTGTTTGAACGCTTGAAAGGCATGCGTTCTTCGATGGCAAATGAGTTTGAAACCAATTCTAAGCAGTTGTATGGTAAATTTAGTGCGGCGTTGGATGATATTGAACGCAAAGTCGAGGAAGGGCTGCACCGTTTTCCGGGCATTTTCGAGGATTTGAAAAATGCGCAAACTCAGTTCCGTGATGCCAAAATGACCCGCGAACATAGTGGCGAGATTTGGAATCGGATTGACAATTTGTTTAAAATTATTAAAGAACGGCGTTTTGGCAACAACGCTATCAATGATACGTCTGCCGTAGATCGCATGGAACGTCGCTACGAGGGTTTAATCGGGGCGATTGAAAAGATGCAGCAGTCTATTGAGCGCGACAAAGATGATTTACAGTTTCAGAAAAAGAAGATTGCAGCGACGGATGGGCAGTTAGAAGCGCAGATTCGGCAGGCTAAAATCAATATGATTGCGGAAAGAATCAAATCTAAAGAAGAAAAAATGGCGGAAATGATTCAAACCAAAGATGATTTGGAAGGCAAGATGTCGTCTCAAAAAGAACGGGATGCAAAACGGGCTACTTCCCAAGCGCATTACGAGGCTAAAAAGGCGGCTTTTGAAAACCAAAAACAGTCGCGGGGTAACAATAATAATTCACCGCAGTCTGCGCCTCAACCTAAAAATGAGGTGGAGGAAGGGGCGATGAATGGTCATGCGATTGTGGAAGCGACGGATAAAGTAAAATAATTTTTTGTGTAACATATTGATTTACAGAGCATTGCGTTTAGGGGCATTAAAAAACGCCCCTAAACGATGTTCTTTTTCGTTTTAATAACTTTTCTAAAACCAAATCATTACATGAGGAACAGACTACTAATGATGGCTTTGCTGTGTGCGTTTGTAACGGTCAGCAAGGCGCAAAGTTATTACAGTTACATTTCAGACCGAAAATTTCGGACGATTACGGACTTAATTGGCTTCACTTTTTGTCCGAATGAAATGGAAGTCAAAGACGTTTCCAAAAATCCAGTTCAAGCAGGACGCTATGTTTTCGGAATTACTCAAAACAATTTATATGTGGATGGAGAGGGAATTAAAGGCGTTTACAGCGTTAATAATATGACTCCGACCAAATTTGGCTATCAATTGCACTTGATGAATGCCAATAATCCTACTTTGCAAGGACATTTAAAGGTGTTTTTAAATGACCGCAAAGAGGTGGACGCGCTTATGTTCAAACGTTCGCAAAAAGAGAAAGAAGCTATTTTTTATCAAGCGGAGATTCCAGGAGATGTTTTAGAACGAGAGGAGAAGTTTTTTACAAATCGTAATGAATTGGAAATCAAGCAAATCGATTCTCTTTGGGGCAAAATCATTAGACCTTTTTTAGTGGTAGATGAAAATCATGTACAAGAACGTTTTCGGATTGGTGATAACGTACATTTTGAATTTACTGAAAAAGTGACAATTATTGACAAAACTAAAAAGAAAACGGATAAAACGGAGGCGAATCCTGTGACGGAAAAATTAGATTCAGCAATGCTTTTGGATAAGAGAAAAGTCAAAATTATTAAAGAATATTTTGTGAAAATTCATTTTGTCAATAAAAATCCAGATGGTACGTTGGCAGCAGATAAATCGTTGGATTATAAATTGGATGATTTTTCAATGAAAGAAGACCCTAAAAGTGGCAATTCGGACGATAGATACCAAATTATGATAAAGCCAAAAGGCGATAAACCTTTTTTTATTTATTTGAATAATAAAAAAATGGTTAGTTTTATTATGATGGATGGTCGGCGGTTCCATTTAAGAGGCATTTGAATTGGGATTAAATGGGATTTTTTGGGGATTAAATAAGATTGATTTTTAGGATTCACAGGATTTTTTAGCCTTTTAATCCTGTGAATCCTAAAAATCAATCTTATTTAATCCCAAAAAAATCCCATTTAATCCTAATTCCAGCGTATCACACCACTTAAATAATTTGCATTATCGAGAATAATTCGGGGATTCTTTCGTAATAATAATGTTATGCGGATGACTTTCTAAAATACCCGAATTTGTAATCCGCACAAAATGCGCTTTTTGCAAATCTTCAATCGTCCGCGCCCCGCAATAACCCATACTTGCCCGCAAACCCCCAATATATTGAACAATAACTTCCGACAAAGTCCCTTTATACGGAATGCGTCCTTCAATACCTTCAGGAACTAATTTTTTAATATCGTCCTCCACATCTTGAAAATATCGGTCTTTCGAACCCACCGCCATCGCGCCCAATGAACCCATGCCGCGATAGACTTTAAATTTTCGACCATCTAATATAATGGTCTCCCCAGGCGACTCATCCACCCCCGCAAAAAGCGAACCTGCCATAATCGTCCCAGCACCTGCAGCAATTGCTTTCGGAATATCGCCCGTATAACGAATCCCGCCATCCGCAATAATTGGCACCCCAGAACCTTGTAAACCGCGAGCTGCTTCCATAATAGCTGTCAATTGAGGCACGCCAACCCCCGCAACAATGCGCGTCGTGCAAATACTACCTGGTCCGATACCCACTTTAACCGCATCTGCACCCGCATTTGCCAATGCTTTTGCCCCACTACTGGTTGCCACATTGCCACCAACGATGTCCAAATTAGGATATTTTTGTTTGATGCGCCGAACGGTAGAAAGTACACCCTCCGAATGTCCATGTGCCGTATCCACACAAATCACATCTACGCCAACCTGCACCAATGCGTCAACCCGTTCATCCGTATCCGTCGTCACGCCGACTGCGGCACCAACCACCAATCGACCGTATTTATCCTTGCAAGCATTGGGATAATTACGAACTTTCATAATATCTTTATACGTGATTAGCCCTACTAATTTATAATCTTCATCTACAACAGGTAATTTTTCAATTTTTCGCTGTTGCAAAGTCGCTTTTGCTTGCGCAAGCGTCGTTCCAATAGGTGCTGTAACCAAACCCGTTTTGGTCATCAATGTACTGACGAGGATTTGGCGATTTTGTTCAAAACGAAGGTCCCGATTGGTTAAAATACCAATTAATTTCCTATCCTTATCCACAATGGGAATGCCGCCAATACTATATTTGCTCATTAATTCGAGTGCTTCGCCCAGCGTCGCATCTGGCGACAACGTTACAGGGTCAAGAATCATCCCGCTTTCCGAGCGTTTGACGGAACGCACTTGCTCGGCTTGCGCAGCAATGCTCATATTTTTGTGAATAATCCCAATACCGCCTTGTCGTGCAATCGAAATCGCTAATGCTTTTTCCGTCACCGTATCCATCGCTGCGGATACAAAAGGGGCGTTAAGGCGGATATTGCGGGTGAGTTGCGCAGAAATATCTGCATCACGAGGCAATACTTGGGAGTAAGCTGGCACTAAGAGGACATCATCATAGGTAAGTCCTTCGCCAATCAATTTGGTTGAATAATCAATTTTTACCGTTTCCATCCGCAAAGGTAGTGAAAAGTTTTACATTCAAAAAAAAAATTGTCATAAGGGAGCTGGCAAACCACGAATTACACAAATTTTCACTAAATTCGTGCGAATTCGTGTAATTCGTGGCAAAATTGGGCTGCTCATTTCACTTTCCAATGATGAAAACCGTAGCCCGTTTATGCAAATCGGGTGGGGGAGTGGCGCGCCAATCCGCAATGGATTTGGTAACGATATATTGCGTATCCAAAGTCAAATCGGCAGCGATGCAAAAAGAAGTATCGGTTTGCAAAACACGCAAAGCATTGTCAATCAATGCTTTATTCCGATAAGGCGTTTCTATAAAAATTTGAGATTGGTTGAATTTGCGCGCATTTTGTTCCAATCGTTTTAAATCTCGCTCTAAATCGGGCTGTTTATTCGCAATGTAGCCATGAAAAGTAAAACTTTGACCATTCATGCCCGAACCCATGATTGCCAATAAAATGGAAGACGGACCCACTAATGGAATGACTTCAATGCCTTTTTTATGTGCCAATTCAACCAACCATGCGCCCGGATCCGCTACGGCGGGACAACCCGCTTCCGACATTAAACCAATATTTTTGCCTTCCAAAAGCGGTTTTAATAACTCAACAAGATTTGCACGCGGCGTTTGGTCATTCAATTCGGCAAGGTTCAAGGTTTGAATCGGCAGCATTTCTGGTATCATTTTTAGAAAATGGCGCGCAGTTTTGGCTTTTTCCACGACAAAAGTATCTAAACTGCGGATAATTGGATGCAAATAAGCAGGTAAAGTGTGCAGGGCGTTGTCGCCGAGTGGCACTGGAATGAGGTATAATTTTCCGTAGGACATTTTCTTTATCTCTTGTAATTTTTGTTTTGAAAACACGTCACTTTTCGGGGCGAAGGTACGGTTTTAAAATTTTTAAATCGAAAAATTTGTTTTGTTCGGAAAAGCGTCCTATCTTTGCGGCGAATAAGGCGAGAACGTTTCTGGTATTTTGACCGCATCAGAAACGTTCTCGCCTTTTCATGTCTTTCAAGCCATCGCTTGATGAATCTCGCTTATTCAGTGGGATTTTTTGTTTTAAAAAAGAAACATATCCAATTCGTCCGTTTGGTTTCCGATTTAAAATAAATAATAATAGAATCAGATTTTTTAATTTAAAAAAAAAGAATACATGGCACAATTCACATATTTGACTCAAGCGGGATATGAAAAATTGAAATCCGACTTAGAGGAAATGAGAACGACGGGGCGCAAAGAGGCTGCAAAAGCTATTGCAGAAGCCCGCGAAAAAGGAGATTTGTCGGAAAATGCAGAATATGATGCAGCCAAAGAACATCAAGGTTTGTTGGAAGCTAAAATCAATGAGATGGAGCAGAAATTGGGCGGTGCGCGGATCATTGATGAGACGATGTTGGACACGTCTAAAGTCGGCATTTTGACGACGGTAACGATTAAAAATGTTAAAACCAATAAAACATTTGTTTATAAATTGGTACCCGAATTGGAAGCAGATTTAAAACAAAATAAAATTTCGGCAGGTTCGCCTGTTGGACAAGGTTTATTGGGCAAAAAAGAAAATGAAATTGCTTTAGTCCGAACGCCGAATGGTAATATTGAATTTAAAGTACTTAAAATCACTATTGAGTAAACAATCCTATTGAAGTAGGAATGAAGAAAACCCAAATCGAAATTCGTTGCTTTCTTCATTCCTGATTCAAAAAAACTTTTTAATCATGTCCACTATTTTCACTAAAATCGTTCAAGGCGAGATTCCTTGCCATAAAATCGCTGAAAATGACCAATTTTTGGCATTTTTAGATATTAGACCCCTTGCCAAAGGGCATACTTTGGTCATTCCTAAGAAAGAAATTAATTATATTTTTGATATTGAAGATGCTGAATATCAAGCACTTTTCTTGTTTGCCAAAAAGATTGCAGCTGCAATCAAAGCTGTTGTCCCTTGTAAACGCATTGGGGTAACGGTGATTGGTTTGGAAGTGCCGCATGCGCATATTCACTTGATTCCAATCCAAAAAATTTCGGATATGAATTTTGGAAGTGGGCATCATGTTGCGATGTCTGCAACGGATTTAGCGGATTTGGCAACTCTAATCTGCAAACACATAGAGGCATAGGTAACATAGTTTTGTGAACACATAGATGCATAGGTAACATAGTAAAAATAAATACACTATGTTGCCTATGCATCTATGTGTTCGCAAAATATCAAAGTGTTAATCCTTCCAATAATTGCTTATAAATTTGAATGCCTTTTTCAATTTCTGGTAATTCAATATATTCATCTGCCGTATGAGAACGCGCCGAATCGCCACAACCCATTTTAAGGGTATCAAATGGAATCAAGGCTTGGTCGGAAAGCGTCGGCGAACCAAAAGGCGTTAAGCCTAAGGCGATACAGCGTTGTACCAAAGGATGGTTCAACTCAATTTTAGAAGAATTAAGCCGCGTAGAGCGCGCCGTTAAAGAAGATAAAAGTTTGGTAGCCAAGAAGTGATACATATCTTCATTTGAATATAACTCATTGGTACGTACATCAATGACAAACGTGCATCGGTCTGGCACGACATTGTGTTGCGTCCCCGCTTGAATTTGCGTCACATTAACTCGGACTTCACCCAGTAATTTGGAGGTGCGCAAAACGGCTCTTTGTTCGTGCATGCGTCGGATTTTTTCAATATCCTGCATGGCAATATAAATGGCATTAATCCCTTCATTGCGGGCGGCATGTCCTGCCTTGCCGATAGCCACCGCGTCAATGACCATCAATCCTTTTTCTGCCACTGCGGGCTGCATTTGCGTCGGTTCACCCACAATTCCGACCCGACAGCTGCCGATTTGAGGCAAAATAGAGGCGATACCGCCCGAACCCGAAATCTCTTCTTCGGCACTGGCAGCAAAAATAAGGTTATAATTTAAATCCGAGTGCTCGTAAAAGTGACAAAAAGTTACTGCCAAAGCACATAACGAGCCACCCGCATCATTACTGCCTAAACCATACAATTTATCCCCTTCAATCAATGGTTCAAACGGATTTCGTTGCCATCCCGCCACAGGGCGCACCGTATCATGGTGCGAATTGAGCAAAATGGTCGGCAATTCTGGTTTAAAAAATTTATTTTTTGCCCATACATTATTTCCACTTCGTTGATTTTGAATACTTTTTGTATTCAAAAAATGTTGAATAATGTCAGCCGTCGCATCTTCGCTTTTGGAAAATGAGGGCGCAGCAATTAATTGTTGAAGCAAGAAAACGCTTTCTTTAAAATCGGTCATTGGTACAAAATTGTGTTTTATCAAAACGCATGTTGTTCGATAGTATCCATTGTCAACATGGTTCCTTGCTGTTGTGGCGTTTTCGAGGCATCGTTTCGGAGTCCGATACCTTTGCTGCCACAAATCACAATGCGAGCAACCCCCGCTTTCAACGCCGCAAAAGCGTTGTCTAACTTGGGAATCATGCCGCCCGCAATCGAACCTTGTGTTTTATGAAATTGATAATCTTGATAATTCATTTCAGTTATAACCGAATTTTCATCGTTGGGGTCAAGCAATACGCCCGGTTTGTCAAAACAATATATTAAGGTGGTTTGATACGTTTTGCACAGATTTACAGCCAGTTGTGCGGCAATGGTATCTGCATTGGTATTCAAAAGTTGCCCTTTTTTATCATGCGTTATGGGTGCAAAAACTGGCGTGAAATTAGATTTTAATAATTTATCTATATTTTCAACACCGATTGTGTCAATATCTCCTGCAAAACCATAATCAATACTGCCTTTCACACGCTTATGTGCTTGAATCAGGTTTAAATCCGCGCCCGTTAAGCCAATGGCGTTGCAATTCAAGGCTTGTAGTTGCGCCGTAAGTGTCTTGTTAATTAATCCAGCATATACCATCGTCACGACTTCTAAGGTTGCGGCATCTGTGATGCGCCGACCTTCGACTTTTTGTGGGACGATATTTAGGGCTTGACACATTCTGTCGGCACGATTGCCGCCGCCATGCACTAAAATTTTGGGATATGGGATGTTTGCAAAATCGTTTAAAACGGAGCGTAATGTTTCCTCATTATCTGTTACGTTGCCGCCGATTTTGATGATAATTAGTTGATTTTTAATCATTTGCGGGTTATTTTTTTAGAAATCGGCTGCAAATTACACAAAATTTTTGGTTTACAAAATATTTTTTCAGAACAATAGTTCTCAAAGAGGATAAAGGATAACAAAAGTCTTACGATGCGTTTTTTGGAACACATAGGAACATAGGACACATAGATTTTTTTAAACAATTGATTATCAATTGTTTAAAAAAATCTATGTGTCCTATGTTCCTATGTGTTCCAAAAAATGTGTTACCACAATTCGATCTACCCTTTTTTCTTATTTTTTTTCAAATAGAAGGGATTCAGAATTAATGCAATAGCGTAAACCCGTCGGTTTCGGACCATCATCGAAAATATGCCCAAGATGTCCATCACAACGCGCACAATTCACTTCCGTACGGGTCATTCCATGCGAATTATCTGAAATTTCGGCAACATAATTTTTACGAATCGCTTGATAAAAACTGGGCCAACCCGTTCCAGAATCAAATTTTGTTTCCGCATCAAACAACGGCAATTTGCACGCCGCGCAAATATAAACGCCTTTTTCATGGTTATCCCAAAACGCATTTTTAAAAGGAGACTCTGTCCCTTTTTCACGCAAGACATAATATTGTTGCTTGGTCAATTCTTTTTGCCAAGTTTCGGGCGTTTTCATCACTTTTTCCACCTTATCTGGAAAATCAAGCTGCGAAGTTGCACTTTTGGCTACTTTATTCCGTTTCAATTGGTCATGATACAATTTTAAGAATTTATTCACTTTCACGGAGACAATACTGGCACAATACGGTTCCTCTTTATGCGAATTGTAATAATTTTGGTGATAATTTTCAGCCATGTAAAAATTTTTAAACGGTTCTATCGTCGTGACGACAGGCGCGCCCTGCAAATTACTATCATTCACCTGTTTTTTCACGGCTGCTGCGGTAGCCCGTTGCGCGTCGCTGTGGTAATAAACGACCGAACGATAATCGTCCCCTTTGTCATTGCCTTCTTGATTCGGAATCGTTGCATCGTGAATTTGCCAAAAAATCTCCAAAATCGTCTTATAAGAGACCACTTTGGGGTCAAATTGTACTTCAATGGTTTCCGCATGTTTCGTTGTGCGCGTACAAACTTGTTCATAAGTCGGGTTTGCCAAGTCACCGCCCGCATAACCGACCGCAACTTTTGCAACACCACTTAATTCTTGATAACAAGCATCCATTTTCCAGAAACAGCCGCCCGCTAATGTAGCCGTTTCGAGGTTTTTAACGTCTAAATCTTCCGCAGGTGCAGGTGTCCATTTTTGAGATGAGGGGACATTGGCAGTTTTGTCCGCAGAAACATTTTTTTGCATGCAGGCAAAAGGAATGAATCCTAATAAGATTAATTTAACAAACTGTGTGCTTAACATATTAAAAATGATTTTTTTTAGATTTTGCCACGAATTACACGAATTTACACGAATTATGAGTGAAAATTCGTGTAATTCGTGGCAAAATCTAGGTAATTACGACTTAATAATGGCTTGATATTTTTTCTTTCATTGAAAATCATCAAAACGGTTTATATTTGTATCCAATTGGACATTTTCCTTACTGCATAAAATGGTCTTTTTTTAAAAAAAAGACACGCTATATCGCAAATCTATACATAATCTATTAAAAATCAATCAATTACAAGTTTATGAAACTCATTCTGGCATTATTGCTACTTGGTTATTTATACTTGTTGCTTTTTTCCCAATGGAAAACGCAAGTACAACGTTGGTCTTCTCAACAAGCCAATGCGATTTGGAATTGGACTGCTCAACAAGCAAACGCGCTTTGGAGTTGGATAGTCCGTCAGGTGCAGGGAAAATCGCCGAAAAAGGATGCTTCAACGACCAAAACGGATAAACCCGACCCGAAACCGCCTGTGGATACGCCCAAACCCCCTGTGGATACGCCCAAACCACCCGTTAACAACAACAATAAAACACCGAAAGATAAGGACAAAGGCGGTAATCCGCCCGCGCCCACTGCGGTTACAAAAGGGTATGACCCCAATTTCACTAGTTCGGGCTTATTTCAGATTCGGATGGAAACGCTTTTGCGCAATCACACGGACGTTTTAGCACCATTGCTTACACCAGAAGGTTCTAATAAAAGCCTTTTACATTATACGCATTTTTCGGTGGCAATGCACAAAGCGCGTAAAATGCCTTTATTGACCGCAGTGAATATTGATGGTGGAAAATTAGTGGATATTCAACGCGAACCCGACCATTGGGATTATGATGACCGCATGAGTACAGATTATCAATTGTCAAAAGCCGTTTATGCCAATAATAATTTGGATTTAGGGCATTTGGTGCGTCGCCTCGACCCAGTTTGGGGACCCGATAAAGTGGCTGCGACCGCGAATGATGAGACTTTTCACCTAACGGTTTGCGCGCCTCAACATAAAAACTTAAATCGCAAGACTTGGTTGCAATTGGAAGATTATATTTTGAGAAATACCGATGTTGCGGATGCAAAAGTATCTGTTTTCACGGGTCCCGTGTTTACGGACAAAGATAAACCCTATCGGGGTGCGTTGTTGCCTTTGCAATTTTGGAAAATGGTTGCCATTATTAAAAATAACGGAGAACCGTCTGTGACGGCGTATTTATTAAGTCATGCAGATGATTTAAGTGATTTGAAAGGCGTTGCGGCGCGAGAAACGTTGATTACAGATACAGGTTTTGGAGAATATAAGACGTATCAGATTCCTTTGCAGCGTTTGCAAGAATTGACGGGATTGAATTTGAAAGATGTGATGCCTTACGACCCGTTGAAAAATCGGCGTGCAACGTTTGGTTTTGTCAATGAACATGCAGAATTGGGTGGTGCAGGCGATGTAACGCTGTGATTTTGAATTGTTAAAGGACCATTTCCCGCAGATTTCGGGGATTGTATCATAAATAATTGATTATCAACCGTTTGGAAGATTTCAAACCTTCCAAACGGTTGATACATTGATTTTTTTAAAATTTGTAAAATTTGCGAACCAATCCCCGAAATCTGCGGGAAATAGTCGTTTGACGCTATATATATGAGATGACTTTCCATTGTTTCATTCTTTTCTTATCTTTGTTTGATTTTTGCAATTATAAGCTATAACTATAAAATTTCTAATGGCGGATAAGAAACTTTCAAATGTAATTTCAAACCCTTCTTTGGGAAAGGTGAATGTCTTTCGGCTGGAATCCGTTCTGGAAAAAAATAATAGACCAACGGTATTTCGGGCGAGAGACCACTTTAAAATAACCTTAGTCCAAGGAAAAGGCGTTTTTCATTATGCCGATAAAAGTGTCGGGATTGAGGAACAAGCCATCGCTTTTTCTAATCCACAAATCCCTTACAGTTGGGAAAAACGAGACCAAATCATAAATGGTTTTTTTTGCATTTTTACAGCCGATTTTTTTAATCCATTCGGCAACATTAGTCAATATGAGGTTTTCAAACCGAATGGAAAACATATTTTTGAACTCCCTGCGGAGGAGTTCAAAAAGGCTGCTTCAATCTTTGAAAAAATGCTCCTTGAAATCAATACAGATTACGTTTATAAATATGATGTGTTGCGGAATATGGCTTTTGAACTCATTCATTTGGCGATGAAGTTGCAGCCTTCTCATCATTTTGAACCGTCCAAAATAGATGCTTCTAATCGAATTACTGCCTTGTTTTTAGAACTTTTAGAACGCCAATTTCCGATAGAGGAAAGTAATTCAAAAATAAAGCTACGGACTGCATCCGCGTTTGCAAACCAGTTATCTATACACGTCAATCATTTAAACCGTTCGGTTAAAATAACCACTCAAAAAACAACTACTCAACTGATTGCTCAACGAATTGCGCAAGAGGCTAAAGCTTTATTGAAGCATAGCAATTGGAATGTTTCTGAAATAGCCGATTCATTAGGCTTTGAAGAAACAGCTCATTTTAATAACTTTTTCAAAAAGCATGTCGGGCAAACACCCCTACAATTTAGGAATATTTGATTTTTACACTTTTTTGTTTGCATTTCACTTTTTCAAGCCCGTCTCTTTTCGGAAATTTGCCTCTATATTTTTTTTAATACGAACTATATGACAATATTAACCCGAGGTTTAATCCTTCTTTTTTTGCTCTTTACCGATTCCTTGCAAGCCCAACAGTCGGATAGGAATGCGCCAAAAGTGCGTACCCAATCAGGCATTGTGCGTGGTCTTACAGAAGGAGATGTATCCATTTTCAAAGGAATTCCTTATGCTGCGCCACCCATTGGCGCATTTCGCTGGCGTGCGCCACAACCCTTTCCTGCTTGGAAAGGAGAACGGAATGCCACTCAGTTTTGTGCGGATTGTGGTCAAGCGGCTTGGGGTCCCAATGCGGGTAAAATTTCGACTAATTCATCCGAAGATTGTCTTTTTTTAAATATTTGGAAACCTGCAACCACAGTCAAAGGTACAAAATTGCCTGTGATGGTGTGGATTCACGGCGGCGCATTTGTGTTTGGTAATGGCTCCAATCCCGAAAGTGCGGGCATTTCTTTTGCCAAACAAGGAGTCGTATTGATTACTTTCAATTACCGATTGGGTCGCCTTGGATTTTTTGCGTTTCCAGCATTGAGCCAAGAAAATCCGAATGAACCTAAAGGAAATTACGGTTATATGGATCAAATAGCTGCCCTAAAATGGATACAAAAAAACATAGCCGCCTTTGGAGGAGACCCTAAAAATGTGACCATTTTTGGCGAGTCTGCGGGGGGCGTTTCCGTTCAATCCCTTTTAACCATTCCTGCTGCGAAGGGTCTTTTCCAAAAAGCGATTATTGAATCGGGCGGCGGTCGGGATGGTGTATTGACGGGCAGACCGATTCATAAAGAAAATGCGGATAAATATTACCCCGTTTCTGCTGAAACAATCGGCGTTAATTTTGCAAACAAACAAGGCATTGCAGGAACGGATGCTGCGGCATTAGCCCAATTGCGTGCCTTATCCGCAGCCGATATTATTGACGGCGGGCAGGAAACCAATGGACGAGGCGGACCACCGACCTATTCTGGACCGATATTGGATGGCAAATTGGTGGTTGAAACGGCAGAAAGTGCTTATAAAGCGGGCAGACAAAACCGTGCAAACCTTCTGATAGGTTCAAATAGTGCAGAAGTACCTGCTGGTTTTGTGCATGCCAGTTCCAAAGATTCCTTGCTGTTATTGTTCAAGAACAGCAACGCGGATGCAAAAAACGTTTATGACCCAGATGGGAATAGAGCATTGGCTGAAATGCTCACGATGGTCAATACGGACAAAGTTTGGGCAGAACCTGCTCGATTTACAGCCCATGCGGTAACTACAAAAGGTGATAAAGCTTATATATACCTATTTTCTTATGTGACTGAAACCATGAAGGCAAGAGCTATGTATGGCGCACCGCACGCCTCTGAAATCGCTTATGTGTTTAACAACTTGAACACCCGCAGAGGCGTGCCGACGGCAACCCCACAAGATGAAGTGGTTGCCCGACTCATGAATACTTATTGGGTGAACTTTGCAAAAACGGGTAATCCCAATGGTAAAGGGCTGCCCGAATGGCCTGCTTATGATGCTGAAAAGAATGCGCTTATGGAATTTCAATCGGATGGAACAGCCGTTGGTAAACCAGACCCTAAAAAAGCGAGATTAGATGTGATTGAAAAGGCGGTGACTTCTGGGAATCTGCATTAAGAAGTAAGCAGTTCCTCTTTGGAAAATTACGATACGAACGGATGTACGGATTTCACCGATTCGTACGGATTTTTTTTATTTTTTTGCCTAAAACCAAGCATTTGTTCCCAAAAAATCCGTACGAATTAGTGAAATCCGTAAAATCCGTACATCCGTTCGCATCGTAATTTTCCAAAGCAGAAACTGCTGAATGACGAATTTTACAATGAATTGTAAAATTTATAAACAGCGGTTTTTACTCAACCACTTATCAAAAAAACAATGCAAAATATTAAATTAAACAACGGTGTTGAAATGCCGATTCTTGGATTCGGTGTTTTTCAAATACCTGATTTGGCAGCCTGTGAAAAATGTGTTTTAGATGCTATAAATGTGGGTTATCGGCTGATTGATACGGCTGCTTCTTATGGCAATGAAGCAGCTGTTGGCAAAGCGATCCGAAACTGTGGTGTGCCCAGAGCAGATTTGTTTATCACAACTAAACTTTGGATCCAGTCCAATGGCTATGAAGGCACCAAAAAGGCTTTTGACCAATCCATGAAGCACTTGAATTTGGATTATTTGGATTTGTATCTGATGCACCAACCTTATGGGGATGTGTATGGGGCATGGCGAGCCATGCAGGATTTGTACAAAGAAGGGCGGATTCGAGCAATCGGCGTGAGCAATTTTCATCCCGATAGATTGATGGACTTGATGGTTCACCATGAAATTATTCCTGCGGTCAATCAAATTGAAACCCATCCTTTCCATCAGCAACTTCAATCGCACGCATTTTTACAGGCAAATCAGGTTCAAATCGAATCTTGGGCACCCTTTGCAGAAGGTAAAAACAACCTATTTCAGCAGGAATTATTGGCTTCGATGGGTCAAAAATATAATAAATCTATCGCACAAGTCGTATTGCGTTGGTTGACGCAACGCCGTGTGGTGGCAATTCCTAAATCCGTTCGCAAGGAAAAAATGGTGGAAAATTTTAATATTTTCGATTTTGAATTGAGTGATGCGGATATGGAAGCGATCCAAACTTTAGATCAGAAAACCAGTAGCTTTTTTGACCACCGTGACCCTGTAATGGTGAAATGGTTGGGAGAAAGAAAATTATCAATTTAAAAAAACTCAACTGTACATTTTAAAATCAATCAAAAATGAAAAAAACAATTTCAATCCTATCCATCCTCTTGATGTTTGGGCAATTTTTACGCGCTCAATCCTCAGAAGAAGCACAGCAAATCATCCAACTTTCCAAAGACAAATGGCAATGGATGGCGGATAAAAAGGTAGAAAATTTGGAAAAACTCTTTGACGAGCAATCCAAATTTGTCCACATGAGTGGCACTTGGAAAAAACAAGAAGAACTCGACATTATTAAAACGGGCACGATTTGGTACAAAAACGCCAAAATCCATGATACTGCAATAGAAATGTTTGGGAAAACAGCGATTGTTTGGAATCGAATTACGCTTGAGGCGGTTGTCCGAGGAAATGAAGTGAAGACCGAATTTACGGTAACAGAAGTCTATCAAAAAAAAGGTAAAGCATGGAAATTGCTGGCTTTAACTTTCAGTAGTGTAAAAGACACTCACCAGATTAAAAAATAATATAGACAAAATTAAACGTACAACTTGACGCAAGTTGCAAACTTGCGTCAAGTTATATTAGTTATATTGATTATATTAGTTATATTAGACAAAATTAAACGTACAACTTGACGCAAGTTGCAAACTTGCGTCAAGTTATATTAGTTATATTAATTATATTAGTTATATTAGACAAAATTAAACGTACAACTTGACGCAAGTTGCAAACTTGCGTCAAGTTATAACTATTTAATAATCAATATTTTAAATCATTTTAGTTCGTATCATTTTAATTTATCCAAGCACTTAGTTGCGTAAAAACGGTTGAAAATAAAGCACTGCCGACGTGTACTACGGAAGCACAAAAACAGACATTCGTTATATGGTTGATTTGTCCTATTAATAACATAAAAATCCTATAATTCCCAAATCTTTAACGCCTACATTTGTAATGAAAATATCTAAATTAATTATTTGGATGCTTCGCCAAATTAACCAATTTAAAATTGGATTTTAAATAAAAAACCATTTAAAATTCGTCAATTCATCCATTTTACTTTTTTAAAACCTTATATTTGATTGTTTAACTTAAATTTTGTATGAAGAAATTCTCATTAATGTTGTTGATGCTGTTTTTCGGCAGCGCGATAGCACTCGCTCAACGAACCATAACCGGAACCATGTCCGATGAAAAAACCAAAGAGCCTTTAATCGGGGCAAGTGTTTTAGTGAAAGGCACTACGATTGGCAGCATCTCAGATATGAACGGGCTATACACTTTAGAAGTGCCTGCGGGCGCAACGACTTTAGTATTTAGTTTTGTTGGCTATCAAAATCAAGAAATTATATTGGGCGCATCCAATGTTATCAATGTTAATTTATCCGAAGGGGCGGCTTTACAAGAAGTCATTGTCACTGCTTTGGGTACGAAGCGCGAATCCAAAGCATTAGGATACGCCGCCCAACAAGTGGATGGAGATAAATTAAAAGATGCCAATACTACCAATGTCGTGGATGCTTTAAATGGCAAAGTCGCAGGGGTTCAAATCACGAGTTCCGCAGGTACCGCAGGTGCTTCTTCGCGCCTCGTCCTTAGAGGACCGACTTCCTTGGATGGCAATAATCAAGCTCTTTTTGTGATAGACGGGTTGCGGATTGACAACTCTGAATTAAGCACCGATGCACAATCTATCGGTTCCGCAGGTACCGCAGGTGTGGCACAATCGAACCGCGCGATTGACATCAATCCTTCCGATATTGAAAGCGTGACCGTTCTGAAAGGGGCGGCTGCTTCTGCCCTTTATGGCGTGGACGGCGCACGAGGCGTGATTTTGATTACCACCAAAAAAGGAAATAAAAAAGGTAAAGGTTTGAGCATTGAATACAATTCAACCGTCACGGTAAGCCAAATCAATAAAACCGTACCCCTGCAAAATAAATTTGGCTTGGGTACTTCGGGTACGCCCCTTCCTTTTACCTCTGGAAGTCCTTTGGTTTGGGGTCCGAAATTGGATTCTATGTTTTATGACGGCGTAGCAACGGAATTTGATGGGAATGGCACCTTGGTTGGGAAGTCGAATCCCGCAGCCAAATTAGACCGCCCTGCTAAAATTTATGATCCTTACGATGTTTTCCAAAAAGGATTGACCGTTCAACACAATCTTGCGTTAACTGGCGGAGATGCCGAAAAAACCAGTTTTCGATTCGCGTTTGGCAATCTTCAAGAAGAAGGCGTTATTCCGAAAAATACCTTCAATCGCACGAATCTTACGCTCGGCACGACCTCGAATTTGTTAGATAATAAACTCCATTTCCGTTCCACAGTTCAATACATTCATTCGACAAGCCGTCGGATTATTCAAGGCAATAGTGCATCGGGTTTGTTATTGGGCTTATTGCGCACGCCGCCTACGTTTGATAATGCGAATGGTTCAACAGATCCTTTGAATGATCCAAAAGCAATTTATTTTTCAAACGGTCAACAAAGAACGTTCCGTAATGGGGTGGGTTTTGACAATCCATATTGGGTTATCAACAAAACGCCTTACACGGATGAAGTCAATCGTTTCTTGGGCAATATTGATGTTCTATATGATGTTGTCAAAGGCTTGAGCATCAATGCCAAAGTCGGCACCGACATCTATCAAGACAATCGAATTCAAAAATATGAAATCAATTCTCGGGCGGTTCCGGGCGGTCGTATTTTTGACGACCGATTCACCTCCCGAAATTTAGATGCTTATTTGACCGCTTTGGGAACGGTCTCTTTGACCAAAGATTTAAACTTAAGTTATACCGTCGGCGGCAATCTGTATGCATCGTATTTGGATAATGTCACCGTTCAAGGCGACGGTTTGGACAATAGCAGTTTTGTCAATTTCAATAATACCATTTCTAAATTGGTCACGCCGAATACACGCAATCAAAAAAGCCTTTCATTGCTTGGTAGCGTTGATTTGGGTTATAAAAGTTTTTTATATTTGGGCGTTACGGGACGGAATGACTGGGTTTCTAACTTAATTGTACCGTCAAGAGCCTTCAATGCAAGTGAAATCGGTTTTTTCTATCCTTCTGCCAATGTGAGTTTTGTTTTTTCCGAAATTGCTAAAATCAAGGAATTGAATTACGGTAAACTCCGCTTTTCGATTGGACAAGTTGGGGGTGGTGCGCCAAGTCCTTATTTGACTTCGACTCCGTTTACAGTGCCTGTTATTAACGATCCTTGGACGGGCGGTATTCCGTTTCCTTTCAAAAGCCAATACGGTTTGTCGCTTACCGATGTGAAAGGTGCAAATAATTTGAAACCGTTCTAAAACAACGGATATTGAAGTCGGCTTGGAAGCCAAAGCGTTCAAAAGTCGTATTTCGTTAGATTTGTCGGTGTATCAACGGAGTTCTAAGGATTGAAACCCCAAATCAATCATAAATAATTGAATATCAATTATTTATAAAATACTTATCTTGAAAAGATACAATAATGATACAAAAATCGTCCAAAAAACAAAAACAATTATATTTATTTTCTAATTTGTAGATGTCACAATATTCGTAAAAAAAAGTTAGGTCAAAATTTTTACTACTAAGCAAAACAAAAAAAACAAACATTTATTCTGTTCTTACAAACAAAAAACAGCATCTATTTAAAACTTTTTTTTAATAAAAAGTATATAGACGATTTTTGTAAAGTCGGCGAAGCCGTTTAAAAAACGTGCGAAGCACACCATATAATATTGTGTCAATGGTCGGCGAAGCCGTTTAAAAAACGTGCGAAGCACACCATATTTTTAATAAAAATGTTACTATAATGCTATTAAATTAGTAAAAGAAAATATTAAATGAGTATATATTGACTTATCTATAAATAATTTTAAAACAAAAATAGTGTTTATTTAAAACATATTTACGAATTTGTTTTAAATAAACACTGTTTTTGTTTTAAAAAAGCATTGGCAATTGCCATAAGGCATATTGATAAAGTATAATTTTATCAATATGCCTAAAATAGTGACTGAAACAAATAAGAATTCCATGTTTTTTATCAATTTTTCTTACAACTTATTATAATAATTAATAA
>JBDKKX010000019.1:0-22666 GCA_039795795.1 Bacteroidota bacterium
ACAATTGGAACGCGGAGGACACGGATTGAACGGATTTACACGGATTTTTTTGGAATTTATGCTTGATTTTAAGCAGGAATTCCAAAAAAATCCGTGTAAATCCGTCCAATCCGTGTCCTCCGCGTTCCAATTGTATCCCAACCAAATAATATTTTGTCTAAAAATTAAATTTTACTCTTTTAAGACGGCCACTTTGCGTTATATGTTATAAAAAGCATGAATTTGTTATCACCACAAAATTAAGTATATTTCAATATTTTTTTTCAAAAACCATAAAATACCTGTTTTAAAAAAAAAGTTGGCATAATAATACTTTTATTTAAAATAATTCATTCACCATAAAATAATTTGACGTAACTTTGCGAAAATTTTGAGTCTAATAAGTAGTGAAACTCGTTTCTTATTGTGTTTATTTATTTTAAACATTTGAAAGTTTTTCAATATTTAAAACAAACTCTAAAATTTAGTTATGCGATGATGATTGTTTTAAATCGTAGCGTTCATTATTACATGGCGACTTATCAAATCCGGTATTTTTTAAAAAAATTTTTACCAAAACAGGCAAAAGATGCACAGAATATTGTTTAATCCTTTTAAAAAAGCAACGCAATCATGGTAACATAATCAGGACTATGCTGTATCCGCGTTGTCTTTTGCCTGCCGCAAGAAAACTGCTGGAGGATTTCGGGTCTTGCCACCCAAATCCGCAAGCGATGTTTTAAAACCATTGAATGGAAAAAAAATTAATTGAGGTAGCAAAAGAATTCAACGTCAGCAAGGACAGCATCGCTGAATTTTTGGCCAGCAAAGGTTATCCGAACGATAACCGCCCCATTGCCAAGGTCACAGACCCGATGTATGCGGAATTGACGAAAAAATTCCAAGATTCGCTTTCTGAAAAGAAAAAAGCAGAGCAAATCTCCATCGGAGAGCGTGATAGGCATCGCCATCACCATCAAAACCATGGGCAACATCATCAGCCCAAAAAGGATTTGTCGCACTTGCCACCAAAAAAAGAATCTTTGCTAGTTACTCAAATGCCTACCAAAAATGCGGAAGTCAATCCGACCACTCAGAATGGTACTGTGGTTGCACCGCCTGTCACGCCTCCTCCGACTCCAGTGTTCGTCGAGGAAAAGAAAGTCGTGACTCCACCAATTGCTCCGAATGGGTCGGACAAAGAAAGAGATAGAAAAATACCGGATTTGAGACAACTTCCTGGTCTGCGCGTCATGGGTAAAATTGACCTTACGCCGCGTAAAAAGGAGGTGCCGCCACCTACCCCACCACCTGCTCCTAAAAAAGAGGAACGCAATGAGCGTCCGAATGACAGGGGCGACAGAAATGACCGCAACGATAGAGGCGATAGAAATAACGATAATAGAAGCGGTGACAGAAATCATAATGATAATAGAGGCGGTGATAGAAATCATAATAATGATAATAGAGGGGGTGACAGAAATATCAATAATGATAATAGAGGCGGTGACAGAAATAATAATGACAATAGAGGCGGTGACAGAAACAATAATGACAATAGAGGCGGCGATAGAAATTATCGGAACGATAGAGACCGTCGGGATAGGGACAGAAATCGGCAGGGGGATAACCAAAATCGCCCTGAAGTAAAAGCGGAAACGCCTCCTGTCGCACCACCACCTGTCAAGGTTGAACCTGTTATTGTGCCAGAGAAAGTGGTTGAAGAACGCATTGAACCAGAATTGGTACGGGCTGATATTCCGCAGTTGAAGGGTTTGCAAATCAAAGGCAAGATTGATTTAGCACAAATCAACCCGTCGGATAATCGCGAAAGAGGCGGTAGAAGACGCGACCGCCGTGACCGGGATAGAGATAGACGCGGTAGTGGTCAAGGGTTGAATCCAACAGGTGGACAGAATAATCCGACGGCGAATCCTCAAACGGGTAATGTTGAAAATAGCGAAAATCGCAATCCAAATAACGAGCAGCGCAATTTAAATAACGATAATCGCAATCAAGGGGGTGGAGACCGCCGAGATAGGGATAGAAACCGCGACCGGAATCGCAGCAATGAGCAGCGTCCTCAAAATCCAGCTCAACCAGGCACGGATGCGGATAAGGATAAAGTCATCATTCCACAAATGACGACGGCGCAACAAACGGGACAACCGAGTGAAGAAGCGCGCAAGCGCAGACGCAAACGCCGTAAAGTTTCGACGGATGGTTTGAATATTCAAGGGCAAGGTGGTGAAAACCGCAATCAGGGTAGTGGTGAAAATCGCAATCAAGGTAGTGGTGAAAATCGCAATCAAGGTAGTGGTGAAAACCGCAATCCAGGTAGTGGTGAAAATCGCAATCAGGGTAGTGGTGAAAACCGCAATCAGGGTAGCGGGGAAAACCGCAATCAAGGCGGCGGCGATAATCGCAATCAAGGTCAAGGCGGCAATTATCAAAACCGTCAAGGCGGCGATAATCGGAATCAAGGTTCGGGTCAAGGCACGAATAATAATAATTCGGGTCAAAATCGCACACAAGGCGGTGGTAATTATCAAAATCGTCAAGGCGGTGGTGGTGATAATCGGAATCAAGGTTCGGGGCAAGGCACGAATAATAATAGTAATAATTCGAGTCA
Source organism: Bacteroidota bacterium (assembly GCA_039795795.1). GTDB lineage: Bacteria > Bacteroidota > Bacteroidia > Chitinophagales > Saprospiraceae > JAAFJT01. Next base: position 2,612 of record JBDKKX010000019.1, read on the forward strand.
AAATCGCACACAAGGCGGTGGTGGCAATCAACGCCCGCCTTATCAAGGTCAAGGCGGCGATAATCGCAATCGTCCAACGAATAATACAGGTTCAGGTCAAGGCACGAATAATAGTAATAACAATTCGGGCAGAAATGATAACAGAGGCAGTAATAATTTACCGCCGCGCCGTGAAGAACCACCGAAGGAAATCACGCAAAAGCATATTGACGATAAAATCAAGGAAACAATGGCTCGTTTATCGGTCGTTTCCAAGAATAAAGGTCAAAAGATTCGCCGCGATAAGCGCGAAGTGCGCCGTGAAAGAGAACAACAACGCCGCGATAATAAGGAAATTGAAAAATTGCAAGTGGCGGAGTTCATCTCGGTTTCGGATTTGGCGAGCTTGATGAATGTTTCTGCGCCGCAGGTGATTACGACGTGTATGGGCTTGGGCATCATGGTTTCTATCAATCAGCGTTTGGATGCGGAATTGATTGAAGTGGTGGCAGCAGAGTTCGGACATGAAGTGGAATTTGTATCGGCTGAGGAGCAAATTACGGATGCGTTGATTGAAGAAGCGGATGATCCCGCAGATTTGGAAGACCGCGCTCCTGTGGTAACGGTCATGGGACATGTGGATCATGGTAAAACTTCGTTATTGGATTATATCCGAAGTGCGAAAGTGGCGCAGGGTGAAGCGGGCGGTATCACGCAACATATTGGTGCTTATGAAGTAGTGACGAAAGATGATAAAAAAATCACTTTCTTAGATACACCGGGTCACGAAGCGTTTACAGCGATGCGGGCGCGGGGTGCGAAGGTGACGGATGTGGCGGTTATCATCATCTCTGCGGATGACGATATTATGCCTCAAACGAAAGAAGCGATTAGTCACGCACAAGCGGCGGGTGTTCCGATGGTTTTCGCCATCAACAAAATTGATAAACCGGGGGCAAATCCTGAAAATATCAAACGTCGTTTGTCTGAAATGAATATTTTGGTGGAAGATTGGGGTGGAAAATTCCAATCACAAGATATTTCGGCGAAAAAAGGTACAAATGTCGATGCGTTGTTAGAGAAAATTTTGTTGGAAGCGGAGCTTTTGGATTTGAAAGCGAATCCGCATAAATCTGCGAGTGGTACGGTGATTGAAGCGTCTTTGGATAAAGGTCGGGGTTATGTGACCAAAATGTTGGTTCAAACGGGTACTTTGAAGATTGGGGATGCGATGGTTGCAGGCGAACATTCGGGCAAAGTGAAAGCGATGTTTAATGAGCGCGGCAAACGGTTGAAAACAGCGGGACCTTCTACTCCAGTATTGGTTTTGGGTTTGAGTGGCGCGCCGCAAGCGGGTGAGAAATTCAAAGTATTGCCAAGTGAGTCTGATGCGCGTGAAATCGCTACGAAACGAGCGCAAATCATTCGGGAACAATCGACTCGTTCTGCAAAACGCATGAGTTTGGAAGAAATTGGTCGTCGTTTGGCATTGGGCAACTTCAAAGAGTTGAATTTGATTGTCAAAGGAGATTTCGATGGTTCGGTGGAAGCCTTGTCGGATTCGTTGTTGAAACAATCGCAGACGACGGTTCAAGTAAAAGTGATTCACAAAGCAGTGGGTCCGATTACGGAATCGGATGTATTGTTAGCATCGGCTTCGGACGCGATTATCGTAGGTTTCCAAGTGCGTCCTTCTCCGATGGCTCGGAAATTGGCGGAACGCGATGGGGTTGAAATCAAAATGTACTCAATTATCTATGAAGCGATTGATGAAATTCGGTCTGCGATAGAAGGCATGTTGGTTCCGAACAAAGAGGAAAAAGTCATGGGTCAAGTCGAAGTGCGCGAGATTTTCAAAATCAGCAAAATTGGTACGATTGCGGGTGCTTACGTTCAAGAAGGTAAGATAACGCGCAATGCCCTGATTCGGGTGATTCGCCAAGGCATTGTGGTGTTCCCTGTGAAGGAGGGCGCGACAGGTCAACTTGGGTCGCTCAAACGGTTCAAAGACGATATGAAAGAAGTTAAATTTGGTTTTGAGTGCGGTCTGACGATAGATAATTATAATGATATTCAAATCGGAGACATCCTTGAAGCGTATGAAATTATTGAAGTGAAGCAAAAAATGATTTAAGATATTTTGTAAAGGGAAAAAGAAAGGCGGTTGTTGCAACGACCGCCTTTTGCTTTTACTACAAAAAGAACTGTTTTTTGAGATTGATGTAAACCTTTTTGAAGTCTTTTTTGTTTGGTGTTTTTAAATCCATCACTATGACAAACGATTCTACAACCCGCAAAACAGGCTTTACGCCCGACGAAATCAACCTGCATCAGATTGATGATAAGATTTTTCGAGCCACGATGCAAAATAAAGATGCTTTAACCGTTTATTTAACGGAATTCGTACCCACAGAATTAAGTCAACATATAGATTTGGAATCCTTAGAATTGGATAATACCGAATATGTCACAGGACAATTGAAAAAATTGCAATCCGATGTGGTTTGGAAAGGGAAATTCAAAGGACAAGCCTTAAAAATCATTGTGCTGTTGGAGCATAAAAAAGATTTCGATAGGGAGATTTTTATTCAAATTTTACTGTATCTTTGCTGTATTTGGTTGATGGATTTGCATAATAATCAACCGTTTAGTTGCATTTTGCCGATTGTGGTGCATCAAGGGGCGGGCGGAAAAGTTTGGGAAACTCGCAAGTTGCATCATTTTTTTACGCATTTGCCGCCTGAGTTTTTAAAATATATCCCGAATTTCCAATTTTTCTTGACGAATGTACAACGCGAGCCGAATTTCAAAATCTTGGGTTTGCCCGAAGATAATTTGTTAAGAGCGTTATTTTTGATGTTTCAATGTGAGGAAGATGACGAAAAAATCAAACAATATTTTGTCGAAATCTTTAAATTTTATAAGAATCAACCCCATTTGCAAATGGTTTTGCAAACTTATTTGCTATATATCATGGCTTCTTTCAATATGACGATGGAACAAATCATGGCATTAATGGATTCTATTTCACCTAAATCAAAGGAGGATATTATGACAACGTATGAAGTATTGGTAGCGAAAGGAGAAGGACAAGGCATTGCCAAAGGCGAAAACTTAAAAACCCTTAAATTGATATGGAGTGCTTTTACGCGAAAAAAATCAATTCCTGAAATTGCTGAGTTTTTGGAAGTAGCTCCAAGTTGGGTAAAAAGGTGGTTAGCTCGGTTTGAGTGGATGCGCGAAGGCGAAGCGGATGGTTTAACTCCTGTTGAAATTATGTTGAAAGTCAACGAGTTAGCCGCAGAACCTGCGGTGACAGAATTGGAAGTCACTACTTTATTAGCGTTTTTCAAAGAGCAGCCCGCGCCGAAAACCAAAAAAAGACGGGCTAAAAAAGATTGATTCTCAATGGATTATAAAAGCAACGGTTCTGCAAAGTGCGTCTTTGCAGAACCAGTTTGGAATAAAGTGCTGATTTTGATAAATAGAGCATGTGATTTTTTTTTGGAAATCTTCTTTTAAAGCCTTACATTTGTCTAAAAATAGAAAAGAAATGGGATTAATGATTGATTTACCCGCCCCTTTGGAGTTGCGTTTGCGCCAAGTGGCAACAAAACAGAATTTAAGCGTAGATAAATATTTGGCGACTTTGATAGAACAAGCAATATCAGTTCGCTCCTCTCGCCGCGTCTCTAAGCCGCTAACTGAAAAAGCATTATTAAAAAAAATCAACTTGCCAATAACGGAAACGGAATGGACAACTTATCGCTCCTTGATTGCTTTGCGCCGTGCAGAACAATTGACCGAAACGCAACTGGCTCAATTAGTGGCATTAGGAGATAAAATCGAAATCGCTAATGCGAAACGGTTGCAATATTTATGGGCATTGGCGCAATTGCGGAAAATATCTTTGCGACAAATCATGCAGGATTTAGGCATTCAACCTGTAGAAGTATTTTAAATCTTTATTCATTTTATAGAAAAATGCAGTAATTTTAGGGAAAAAATCCTAAAAAATTAAAGAAAGAATTTATACAAGAAATAAAAATAGCAAAAACAACCCAAAAGAGTTGCAAAAATCTCCAAACGAGATTACTTTTGCCCGAAAGGAGTTCATTGACCAGTATCACGGTTGCTCTAAAAAGCATTAGAGCGTAAAACTGGAAGTGTAATTGAGTCGATTGTATCAGAACCACATACAATCGTTTCCAGAAAATTGCAGAAAGGGTGAAAATACGCCCTTCGTTCAGGCAAACCGCCGCGGGAGTTGACACGGCGTAACGCTCATCGAGGAAATGTAAGACCAATGAAGCTCCTTTTTTGAAGGAGAAGAAGGGCTGTTTTCGTTGAAATGAGTAGATTTCTATATTTTTCTATGGAAATTGCAACTATGAAAAATGTCATTAAAAACCAAGTCAAGGAACGAGCAAAAGGTTGTTGCGAATATTGTTTGGCGCAAAGTGAGTTCTCCAGTGACACCTTTTCCATCGAACACATTATTCCTGTCGTCAAAGGCGGGACGAATGAATTAGAAAATTTGGCATTATCTTGTCAATCGTGCAATAACCACAAATTTACAGCAACTTCAAGTATTGACCCTGCTTCGGGCTTCGGGGTTACTCTTTTCCATCCTCGAAACCAAAAATGGGCGGAGCATTTTGAATGGGACGTGGATTGTGCTGAAATGATTGGATTAACCCCGACAGGTAGAGCGACGATAATTCGATTAAAATTAAATCGTAGAGGCTTAGTTAACTTGCGGCGAATTTTGTTTAATGCAGGTGTGCACCCACCCGATTTAAATTGATTCTCAATGGATTATCACAACACGGTTCTGCAAAGTGCGCCTTTGCAGAACCGTGTTGTGATTGGGTAACCAGCATACTATTGCTTAGTGTTTTTTTTGATACGCACGGATGGCTTCAATGCCTTGCTTTAACACCTCTTGGGGAATATTTTGAATCGCATTGCCACCAAGATCTAAAGATTTAAGACGAGGCAATTCGTTTAAATCCAAATTAAAAGTTTGGATTCGATTCTGATTCAAACTTATTAATGTCAATTGTTTTAAGTCTTTGATAAAGGAGCCATTTTGAAGTTGATTTTCTTCCAAATTCAAGTACCTCAACTGTTTTAAGTCTTTGAGAAAGGAGCCATCTTGGAGTTGATTATGATCCAACTCTAAATGCGTCAATTGTTTTAAGCCTTGAAGAAAAGAGCCGTCTTGAATTTGATTTTCTTTCAAATTCAAGTGCGTCAATTGCTTCAAATCTTGGAGAAAAGAAACATCTTGAATGGAATTCCAACTCAAATTCAGATAGGTTAATTGCTTTAAATCTTGGAGAAAGGATAGGTTCAAGTTTGGATTCCTACTCAAATCCAATTTTTTGAATATCGTATCTTTTTTAAAAAGGCTCGGTAATCGGGTTAATCCTAAATCACTTAAATTCAAGGAGTCTATTCCCTCCTTTGTTGCTTTTTGAATCCTGCGAATCGCTTCCAATTCCCATTCAGTATAATTTGGGCAACCGCCATCTTCGGGTTCGCCGAATGCATTAGGACATTTATCCGCTACGTCGGGGGTGCCATCACCGTCTGCATCGGGTTTTAAAACGGTGGTACGTTCGCTCTGCGTCAACGGATTGGAATTCGGTTGTTGCGCCCACAACGGCAATAGCAGTAACCAACTAAATAGCACTAAATAATTTTTCATTTTGCGAATTGGATTTACAAATGGAAGCGAGGAATCATTCAACAGGTTGCAAAGTTATTTAAAAAAAGATAATTTATTTAATATGTTTTTTTTAAAATATAGCTGTTCATGGAACGGAAAATTCGTGTGTATTTTAGCTATCTTTGTACTGAAAACCAAACTCATTACAATGCGTACAAAATATTTACTTCTTCTGCTGTGCATCCAAACACTTCTTTTGGCACAACCTGCTACTTTTCAAAGCGTCGGTATTGGCGGCGGTGGTGCGTTGTATTCGCCCTCGTTCAATCCTGCGAATCCAACTGAAATTTTCATGGGTTGCGATATGACCGAACTCTATCAAACGCAAAATCAAGGCGAAACTTGGGCAGAACGTCCTTTTACTCAAATCCAAGGGGGCGTTTGGTCGGAAATGCAGTTTACGAATAATCCGAATATTCGATATTGCGTCAGCCATGCCGCAGTGAACTATGTGGATAACATTCGCCCCATGAAATCCATTGACGGTGGCATTCATTGGACGGAAATGACCACTTCGCCCGCCCTTTATTACAATGGAATTCATAGTATTTATGCCGATTACGACCATCCCAATCGCTTGATTATCAACGATGTAAATAAAATTTTCCTTTCAAACGATGGAGGCGCGACTTTCACTTTGTTATACACTTTTGCGGGTAGTGGCGGACATGTTGCAGGGGTGTTTTTTGACGACACCAATATATATATAGGTCGGGAAGATGGTATTTTCTATTCTACGGATAATGGATTGACTTTCAATCTGTTAGCGACGACGGGCTTTTTAACCGCAGGAGAAAAAATAAAATCGTTCGCTGCCGCCAAAACAGGTACAGCACTTAAATTTGAATGCCTCACAGCGATCCGAACTTGGGCGGGCGTATTGCGCGGCTCGACGTATTGGGGCGATATGCAAGGGATTTACACGATGTCCGATAACAATGGCACTTGGACACCCCATCTTTCGGGCATCAATGCTTACGATTTTGTCAATTGGCTTGGGATGGCGCGAAATGATACATCCATGGTCTATTCGGCGGGCGGAAATGGTTCTTTGTTTCCAATTGTGATGAAATCCGTCCATCATGGGGCATGGCAACATTGTTTTTTCACTGCGAATAATGCCAATATCGCAACGGGTTGGAGTGGGTATCAACGAGATAGGACTTGGGATTACGGTTCTGCGCCCCAAGGATTTCAAGTTTGTCCTTCGGACGCGTCGAAAGTGATTTTTACAGATTTGGGATTTGTGCATTTGACGACCGACGGCGGCGCGAATTGGAAACAGGCTTATGTAAAAACGGCTTCTCAAAATGCCACAGGCGCGCCTTCCACTAAATTCAAAAATTATGAAGGCAATGGACTTCAAAATTCAGGTTGTTGGGATTTGCTTTGGTTGGATAATAATACGATTTTAGCAGGGTTTTCGGATATTACGGGACTGATTAGTAGAGATGGCGGTACTTCGTGGAAATTTTTGCCATTATACGATAATTCTATTTATAAAGCATTGAAACACAGTGATAATAAAGTTTATATCGCTACTTCCAACACGCATGATATGTATCAAAGTACCAAAATTTATGATGCATCGATTGATGCAGGATTAGGTGCTATTCAAGTTTCTTCGGATGATGCGGGTTCTTTTTCGGTGTTGAAAAATTTTGGACATCCTGTCGTTTGGATAGCAACTGACCCGACGAATGCACATCGAATGTATGCATCGGTGTTGCATAGCGATACGAATATTGGTGGAATATGGGTTACGGACGATTTGCAAAATGGTACATTAGCTACTTGGACGAAATTAGCCGCGCCTACGGGTGCAAATGGACATCCGTTTAATATTCGAGTGTTGAATGATGGGAATTTGGTGGTTTCGTTTTCGGCGCGAGTGCCGACAGTGAATTCGCAATTTACGGCAACATCGGGTGTTTTTTATTACGAAACGGCGACTCAAACTTGGTACGACCGTTCTCATGCAAATATGAAATATTGGACAAAAGATGTAGTGATTGACCCGAATGACCCTACTCAAAATACTTGGTATGCTTGTGTATTTCAAGGTTGGGGCAGTATTTCGGTTCAAGGAACTGGTGGATTGTTCAAAACGACGGATAGGGGATTGAATTGGACGAAAATTAATAATGAATTTCGAGTGAATTCGGTTTCTATCGTGCCGAATCATTCTGAAATCCTTTATTTCAGTACAGAAACCGTCGGACTTTGGTATTCCTCGAACGCCACAAGTGCTACTCCGACGTTTTCACAAATCACTAATTATCCTTTTCGACATCCGATGCGTATTTTTTTTCATCCTAATAATGTAAATCAAGTTTGGACGACTTCTTTTGGCGGTGGCATGAAATTTGGGAATTTAGCAACTCCTTTGCCTTTGCAACTCCTTGATTTTAAAGGCATTGTAGCGCAGCGAACCGCTTTTTTGGAATGGCATTTTGCACAAGGAACGCATATCAATCGTTTTGAAATTCAAAAAAGTTGGGATGGCAAAGATTTTGAAAAAATTGGAACGATTGCGTTTGCTCAGGTTAATAATCATGGATTTGAGGATAAATATTTCGATAAAAGTGCCTATTATCGTTTGAAAATCGTGGAAAACGATGAAAAATTTCAATATTCTAAGGTGCTTTTTTTGGAACAACCGATGGAACACCGTTTAAAAATATTTCCGAACCCAACCACAGGGATTCTATGGCTGGATGTTGAATATTGGAATCAACCGTTTGTGGTTTATAACAGCATCGGTCAAATCATTTTACGCGGTGATTTATCCGAACAGCTTGATTTACAAGGTTTTATGAATGGGATTTATTGGTTGAAAGTGGGGGGAAAGTGGGCAAGGTTTGTGAAAGAATAAAAGAAAGATAACCGTTTGAAAGGTTTCAAACCTTTCAAACGGTTGATAATCAAATTATTTCGGCATTTGTTGAGAAATACAATGCAGCCCTCCGCCACCCACATTAATATTGGTAGCATCTATCTGGACAATTTTTCTATTTGGAAAAGCCGTTTTCAAAACGTTTACTGCTTGTGCATCTTTAAGTTGCAAATTTGCTGGACGGTCTGCACGAGCATATTTAGGCACCAAAACAATATCATTACTAATCATATAATTAAGGTAACTGGATGCTAAAACGACGTTTATCGGATTATTCGGGTTCAAATTTAACGCGGACAACGTGGATAAAAAGTCAAAAGTGCCATCACCCGCAGCCACTTGTTCGAGTAACGTACCCGTATCAGGCATCCGAATCAACTTAAAAGGTTGACCATCTTGGTCTGTAGCCGTTTTTAAAACATTTTCAGCTTCCAATAATGCTTTTCTACTGTAACGCGCAATCGTATCCGTCGCTTCCGATTCGGGGATTTCTGCTAAAATCAGCGTGTGTTCATCTGCAAAACGAACAAATTCGTCTGTATGCCCATTCGTAGTCACAGGTGTATAAACTTTTTTATCGTTTAGCAAAAATGGGCTACCCGTGACACTATGGACATCATTGCCCAATCCGCGCGGTAGCCAAATTATTTTTTTCACCTTTAAAACTCGTTTCAATTCTGTTTCAATTTGACTTTTGGTCATGGTCGGATTGCGCTGAAAAACAACGGATTCTGCGACGATAATCGTTCCTTTTCCATTCGATTCAATCGCACCACCTTCTAAAATCATTTGTGAACTAATAGTTGGAAGGTCTAACTGAGCCGCAATTTGCCTATCCACCGTTTCGTCTAAGGCAAAACCTGCGCGTCCAACAGGAGTGGTATAAGGACCGTAGCCCCAACCATTAAAATTAAAATCCACCATAAGGGATTGATTTGCACTGTTTTTTAGAAAAATGCCACCCATATCGCGCCACCAAATGTCATTATGCGGGATGATTTGGCATTGAATTTTTGTTTGAAGCCAAGATTGCGAAATGCCCGCCGCAAGCAATTGACTCCATACTGATTTTTTTTCGACAGAATCTTGTACTGCAATAACAACATTAACAGTCGGGGCTAAATTTTTGATAATATCTAAATGAACGGCTTGTGTAGGAAAACCTGCTTTGTTTTCGTAGGTGGACCAGCCCAACCAAACCGATTGTTGAGTTGTCCATTCTCCAGGGAGGTAAAAATCGCTTGGATTTGGAGATTCACAATTTTTTTTGCAAGCCAAAAAGCAGATACTGCTTATCAAAGCAAGCGAATAGAGCATTTGTTTCATCTTGTTTTTTGTAAAAAATTAAAAATAATAGGAACGTTTATGGATGTGGCTGTCTCAAAAGGGTAAAATTTAATTTTTAGACCCAATAATATTTTGTGATTTTTTCTTTTGAGATAGCCACATCAATTCCTTCTTTTCTTGAATTAAAAAATCAAATTTAGCTGTAAACCAGCGTTATACATATAACGACTGTTCGCTGCATTTGTCGCGTAATATCGAAATTTAGGTTGAATCTCAAATAATAAGTTATTATTTAAGGCTTTTTGATATCCCATTCCAAATTGCAGTGCCAATGCTAAAACCGCATCGCCCGCCCGTTTTGATGTATTGCTGGTTGTCAATTGACCATTCGTATAGAAATTAACTGTTCCAGATTTCGAGAAATTATAACTGGGACTTGCTCCAAAAATAGCAAAAAAAGAACGTTTTCTATTTATAAACCATTGAATATCAATGGGTATTTCAATATTATAAAAATTTGAAATCAATTGAATCGCTTCCGCACTGGAACTTGTAAATAGATTACCATTAAGTTTAACCCAGATTGGTTGTTGTATGGTTTGTTCGCCATTATTGACAAAGTTGATTCCAAACCGCCCATCTAATGTCTTTGTCATTTTTTTTTGAGCAAATATGCCGATAGAATAAGCATACTTTCCAATAAAAATACCTCTTAAAAGGTCGGATTGCACGTTCAAACGGTCGCAATAAGCTGGGTTTAGTAAAAATCCCATTTTGAAAGGCATATTTTGTCCTTTGGAAAGCGTGCTGAAAATGCAAATGAGTGTTAAAATAAGTACCTGTTTCATTTTTTTTCAGAAAAATTATGTTAAAAAAGTTATTAAAAATGACGCGATTTTGAAGATAAGTTGTCCTTCCGTAGGAATCTTTTGGAACATGCAAAGTAAAGATTCCTCTACGGAAGGACAAAAAGCAGTACAAATGATTCCTTCAGAAGGACAAAAGCATTCTGTGGGGAATGGATAGTGTTTGAAACTTGTGTCCAGTTTTGCGCCAATTACTTATATTCTATTTTTACGGGTTTGTAATAATCGTTGAAAAATCGATTCCATCGCATTTGCAAAACCCCCAGAATGGCTTCACTGATAATACCCGAATTCATTTTTGACGAACCTTCTACTCGGTCAATAAAGGTAATAGGAAGCTCTTGTACGGAGAATCCAGAAGTATGCGCAGCGAATTTCATTTCAATTTGAAACGCATAACCAATGAACCGAATTTTATCTAAATCGATGGTTTCCAATACTTTACGCTTGTAACAAACAAAACCTGCGGTTGGATCTTTGACGGGCATCCAAGTCACTAAGCGGACATATACGGACGCGCCATACGACAAAATCAAGCGGTCAGCAGGCCAATTGACCACTTTTCCGCCTTTCACGTAACGACTGCCGACTGCCACATCCGCGCCCCCTGTCGCACAAGCCGTTACAAGGCGCATCAAATCCTTGGGCGGATGCGAAAAATCGGCATCCATTTCACAAATATAATCGTATCCGTGTTCCAAACCCCAGCGAAAACCGCAAATATAAGCCGTTCCCAACCCTAATTTGCCTTTTCTTTCGACCAAATGAAGTCTTCCTGCACGTATAACTTGATGATTTTTAACTAATTGAGCCGTTCCGTCGGGCGAACCATCGTCGATGATAAGCACGTCGAACGGTATATGCAAAGCAAACACTGCTTCTGCGATTTTAAGAACGTTTTCCTTTTCGTTATACGTTGGAATAATGACTAAATTTTGAGACACAGCAGCTATTTTTTGTTAATGTGATTGCAGGATATTGCATTTTAATTAAACGATGCAAAAGACGATGCAAATATATATTTTTTTGTTTTTTTTACGTCCAGTTTTTCGATTAATTTTACGCCTTCAACGATTGTCTAAACGGGGATTGGGTGGATGTTGTGGATTAAAATTCAGCCAATTCGCTTAATTCCCTTCCATTTTACCATTAAAATTTGAAAAATGCAAGGAATTGTTTTAAAAAAATATCGGCGGACGGCTATTTTCACCCTTTATGCCTTTGTTTTGTTGATACTTGTGGGCGGCATTGTACGCAGTACGGGCAGTGGCATGGGTTGTCCCGATTGGCCCAAATGTTTTGGCACTTGGGTTCCGCCAACGAATGTAGCGCAATTGCCTACTGATTATAAAACGATTTATCTGCAAAAAAGATTAGAGAAAAATGCACGTATTGCCAAGCGTTTAGAAAAAATGGGTTGGGTAGAAACGGCACATAAAATATTGACAGATAAATCGATACAAGTTGAAGAATCTTTCAATGCGACTAAAACTTGGATTGAATATTTGAATCGATTATTAGGAGTCCTCATTGGTTTGTTGATATTTTGGACGTTGATTCGTGCGTTGCCTTTTCGGAAAGAGCGTCCTGCGATTTTTTGGTTGAGCTTGTTGAGTTTTATTGGGGTTGGTGTGGAAGGGTGGTTAGGTTCGATTGTCGTTTCCACGAATCTGATGCCCGGTATTATTACGGCACATCTTGGATTGGCGATGCTTATCCTTTTAATGTTGTTGACGGCGGTGCTACTTGCGGACGAGGTGGAACCAAAGGTTTATCGCGCTTTGACTTTGCACCCGACCCGCTTCATCGGCGGTGGAGTAGGGGTGACGGTGTTAATTTTTATTCAAATGATGCTCGGAACGCAGGTGCGCGAACAGGTGGATAAGGTTGCGCAGCAATTAAACACGGAAGACCGTAGTATTTGGATACAAAATTTGGGGACAATTTATGATATTCATCGGTTGGGCTACTATTTTTTAGCGGCGGCAGTGCTGTATTGGGTTTGGAATTTGCGTAAAGTGGCTTATTTTGAAAATAATGCTTTAAAAAATATGTGTTTTTTGATTTTAATTGCCTTGTTTTGTGAGATTTCTTTGGGGATTGGGATGTCTGTGTGGGCAATTCCGCCTGTGTTTCAGCCTTTACATTTGCTTTTTGCTACTTTGCTGTTGGCGGGGACATATACAGCGACGGGCATTTTGTATGGGCGAAAATTATCAAATCATTAAAATAGACTTATGAACAAGTTAGTGTTAGGGGACAACCTTGAAATTTTACGACAAATAGAAAGCGAGTGCGTTGATTTAGTCTATCTCGACCCACCGTTTTTCAGCAATCGGAATTATGAAGTGATTTGGGGTGACTCTGGTGAAGTCCGTAGTTTTCAAGATAGGTGGAGTGGTGGCATGGATCATTATATTGCTTGGCTTAAAGAACGTGTGATTGAAATGCACCGCATTTTAAAACCTACTGGAGCCATTTTTTTGCATTGTGATTGGCATGCAAATGCCCACATTCGAGTAGAAATTTTGGATAAAGTGTTTGGAAATCAACATTTTAGGAATGAAATCATTTGGAAAAGAACCAATGCAAAAGGTTTAGCTTCGACGCGTATGGCGCAAAATCATGATTCTATTTTTTATTATGCGAAATCGAACCAATTCACGTTCAATCCGCAATATTTGCCGCATGATGAAAAATATCTTTTCAATTTTTATAAGTTTACAGAGCCAGAAACGGGTAGAATCTATCGGCTTGCGGACTTAACAAATCCGAATAAAGATAGACCGAATTTAACATATGAATTTTTAGGCGTTAAGCGGGTTTGGCGTTGGACAAAAGAGCGCATGGAAGAAGCATATCAAAAAGGCATCGTCGTGCAAGCTAAACCGGGGGCAGTGCCTGCGTTGAAACGTTATTTGGATGAACAAGAAGGAACGCCATTAGATGATTGTTGGTTCGACATTGTCAACGTGCAATCTGGGAAGGAAAAAATGGGTTATCCGACTCAAAAACCTGAGATTTTGCTGCAACGGATTATTGAAATGGCGAGTAATGAAAATGATTTAGTGTTGGATCCGTTTGTGGGCGGCGGCACGACGGTTGTAGTAGCAGAGAAAATCAAAAGGCGATGGATTGGGATTGACCAAAGTGTGCAGGCAATAAAAGTGACCGAATTGAGGATGAATTTACAACAACATTTGTTAAGCAATGCTTTTGTTTTGCAGTTACACAAATATGATTATGATACACTTAGATATAAAGATGCTTTTGAATTTGAAGAATTTATCATTCAGCAGTTTGGCGGAATGGCTCATAAAAAACAACGCGGCGATTTAGGTTTAGATGGCAAAACCAAAGACAATGTTCCGATTCAAGTGAAGCGAAGCGATGATATTGGACGCAATGTGATTGATAATTTTTTATCTGCGATTCAACGATATGATAATCATTTATTTGAAAAAAATAAATTGGAAAATAAGCCTGTTGGATATGTGATTGCATTTAGTTTTGGAAAAGGAGCGATTCAAGAAGTAGCTCGACTTAAAAATAAAACTGGTGTAATCATACAGTTGGTTAAAGTAGAAGATATTGTGCCCATCGCTAAAAAACCGAGCTTGAAAATAGAGATAAAAGATTTGGAAATGTCCCAAGATGCGTCGAATGAATTAGGTACAGTCGTTGGAGGGATGCGCGAAGTAGAATTTATTGCAACAGGTCAATCGGAGGCGGGTATTGAATTTTATGCATGGGATTTTGATTATCAGGTAGATAAAGGTTTTAGAGCTGAAATTATGATTGATAAAAAAGGGATTCAAATTCGGAAATTTAAGGTGGGGACGCATTTGATAGCCGTAAAAGTGGTTGATTCGATTGGATTAGACAATATTGAAACCATTAAACTAAAAATAAATGGTGGACTTTCTCTAACTTTGTGAGCTTTTGACACACCATTCTTTGTGTCTTTTTGTCAGTATTGCGGTCAAAAATCAAAAAGTCATGATAAAATTTGCTCACTTGTTTGTAGGGATATTTTTCATTATCCAAATCCATGCGCAAACGGCTGTAACGGTGTTGCCCGAAACAGCGATTAATTCTGTATTTCAAGAATATAGTCCTGCTTTTTACGAGAATGGTTTAGTTTTTATTTCGTCTAATCCTGCGGTTGCCAAAGAAAAAGAATCGGATGCGGTGACGGGGAAATCGACTACGTCTATTTTTTTTGCGCGGCGGGGGCAAGATGGCAAGTTGCAATTGCCGATTCCGTTTGCGGAGGCGTTGACCTCTCAATATTATGATGGTCCTTTGACGTTTTCGGCGCGGAATGAGGAGGTTTTTTTCACGCGCAATAATATCCGCAATGGCAAACCATATCCTGCCAAAGATGGAAAAGTGAAGTTGAAAATTTATTCGGCAACTCAAAAAAATTATCTTTGGAGCAAAATCAAGGAATTGCCCTTCAATAGCGATGAATTTGATACGGCGCATCCGACGATTTCGGTGGATGGTAAGCGATTGTATTTTGCGAGCAATCGCCCCGAAGGTTTTGGAGGCATGGATTTGTGGGTAAGCTTTCGACAAGGGGAAACTTGGGGCAAGCCGATAAATTTGGGTCGGAGTGTGAATACGGCGAAAAATGAGTTTTTTCCCTTCATTCATGCGGATGAAACGTTGTTTTTTGCGTCGGACGGTCATGGAGGCGCGGGCGGTTTAGACCTTTTCCATACCCAAAAAACGGAAATTGGCTGGGAAAAACCCACGAATTTGGGAGAATCTTTCAATTCGGATAAAGATGATTTTGGGTTAATTGTGGATGCGGATATGAAAAATGGTTACTTTTCGAGCAATCGGACGGGTGGAGTAGGGGATGATGATATTTATTCGTTTAGCGCGCCGAAAGGTTTATTGACCAAAGAAGCACCTAAATTGAATGTTCCGACCATTGAGGTATCGATTTCGAGCGAAGATATGGAAACGAGGAACGTGATTCAGGGGATGGCAGTGCGTTATACGAATATGGCGGATGTGAACAATGCAGCGATTTTGACGGATGCGACAGGCAATATTATTGGGTTTAAAACGGATGTGGGCGATGAATATTCGTTGGAAGACGCGCAAACCCATGAAACGAAGGTGAAAATGCTTGAAAATGGAACTCAAATTTTGAAATTGCCCGTAGGTCGATATTTGTTTCGGTTTGAGCATCCTGATTTTAAACCGAAATATGTGGTGAAAACGATTTTTCAAGGGGATAAAAAGGTGTTAGCGCAACTTGAAAAACGGGTGGACAAAACGGCACCTGCGAAGGCGACTGTCTCCGATAAATCGAATCCAAATGGTTCAAAACCGCAAAAACCTGTTCCACCTGTGTCTAAAATCCCAAATAATCGGGTGGGCGATGTTGAAAATGTGTCGAGTATGTTGAAAACAGGGAGCGTGATTCGTTTGAATAATATTTATTATCATTTTAATGATGCTTTCTTTCGACCGGACGCAACGCCAACATTGAAATTATTGGTGGATTTGATGCAGAAATATCCTGAAATGGAGATTGAATTGGCTTCGCATACGGATAGTCGGGGAGCTGCTCCGTATAATTTGCTATTGAGTCTTCAACGGGCAGAATATTTGACGCAATATTTATTAGCGTATGGAATTGATAGTCAACGAGTTAAACCTGTGGGCTATGGAGAATCTCGTTTGAAAAACCGTTGCGCGGATGGAGTGGAGTGTTCCGAAAAAGAACATCAGCAAAATCGACGGACAGAAGTGCGTATTTTAAAAATGAATCCAGCAATTCAAATTCAAACCCCTGATAATCAATGGATTACACCTTCGAGTGTCAAAGATTCGATTGCAAAAGCGTTGCCTAAACCGACGGTGTCTATTAAAAAAATAGCGCAAGTATCCGCAAAAAATAATAAAATATTACCTCCATTGGAACCACATCCTGCGACTTTGCCGAAGGATTCATTGCAAAATGCCTCGAAAGATTCGGTTCATTTGGTTAAAAAAGTCGTAAAACTGCCGAAAGAGGCTCCGAATCCAGATAAAATAGGCGCGGATAGTGTAAAAATGGTTGTTCCTAAAAAAATATTAAAACAACCTGTATCCAAAAAACCTGCAAAATCACCAAAATCTACGCCTTCCAAATTGCCTAAGTCGAAAGAACAGCAAGATTTTGAGAAAGTGTTCGGTACAGAACAATAAATAAAGTTCGGGAAACTTGGAAAGTTTCCCGAACTTGTGCGAGACCTAAAAAAGATTATTGTCAGCTAAATCTGTGTTTAAAAGTATAGATTTAGCTGATAATAAAAATTATTACCAGCTAAATCTATGTTTTTAAGTATAGATTTAGCTGGTAATAATTTTTATTGTCAGCTAAATCTATATCTTTGCCGCTTAAAATCATAAAAATCATGGCTGCACAATTCATTGGACGAACAAAAGAGCAAGAAATCTTACAAAAAGCGTTGCAATCCACAGAAGCAGAAATGGTATCTGTGATTGGCAGACGGCGGATTGGAAAGACGTTTCTGATTAAAACCGTTTACAAAGAACAGATCGTTTTTGAATTAACGGGGGTTAAAAATGCGCCTTTCGCGGAACAATTGAGGCATTTTACTTATGCTTTCCAATTAGCGACAGATGATATATTTTTGGCAAAACCGCCGACAGATTGGATGGAGGCTTTTTTCATCTTGATAAATTATCTTAAAAAAAGACCGATTGACCGTAAATATGTTGTTTTTTTTGACGAAGTGCCTTGGCTTGCTACGCATAAATCTGATTTTTTAAGGGGATTAAGTTTTTTTTGGAATAGTTGGGCTGCCACTCAACCGATTGTGGTCGTGCTTTGCGGTTCGGCAGCGTCTTGGATGATTCAAAAAATTGTGAATGATACGGGCGGATTGCATAATCGGATTACGCGGCGCATTCATTTGCGCCCTTTTACGTTGGCAGAAACCGAAATTTATTTGAAAAGCAGGCAAATTTTTCTAAATCGCCATCATATCCTTCAATTATATATGGTGATGGGCGGCGTTCCCCATTATTTGAAGGAAATTGAAGCTGGAAAAAGTGCTACTCAGAATATAGAAGATATATGTTTTTCAGAAACTGGTTTGTTGCGCGATGAATTTTCTAATTTGTACGCGGCTTTGTTTGACCATTCTAATAATCATCTTGCTGTGATTCGGGCTTTGGCGCAATCCCGACAAGGGATGGATAGGAATGCCATTATTACAAAGGCAAAAGTGCCGAATGGTGGCACCCTTACGAATGTTTTAGAGGAACTGAATCAATCGGGTTTTATTGAATTTTACACGCCTTTTGGGAAAAAAACAAAGGAAAAATTATACCGCTTAACCGACGAATATACGCTTTTTTATTTAGAGTTTATGGAAAATACAGGTGTTCGGGAACGCGGTATCTGGCTTCAATTGAGTCAAACGCAAAGTTATAAAATATGGGGTGGCTATGCTTTTGAAAGTATTTGTTTGAAACATATTCCTCAAATTAAAAAGGCACTGAGCATTGGCGGCATTTATGCGACGGCTTCGGCTTTCTCGAAAAAAGGCTCTAAAACGGAAAAAGGGACTCAAATTGACCTTCTTTTGGATAGAAATGACCAAGTTATTAATATTTTTGAAATAAAATTTCACAATCAAGTGTTCACGATTACAAAAGACTATGCGCAAAATTTGAAAAATAAATTAGAGGTATTCAAAACGGCGACGGAATCTCGAAAACAACTTTTTTTGACTTTTTTAACGGCTTTTGGTATGGTCTCGAATGAACATAGCGTCGGATTGGTGGATCAAGTGTTGACAGCTGATGACCTTTTTTTGGAGTAGCAGCGCATGATTTTTTGGGCGTTATGAACTATCTATCAATGATTTACGTTTTATAATTTCACAAAATCATTTAAAAATGAAGCAAAAAATTTGGGCAATGACGGCGTTGATGGTTTTAGGATTATCCGCTATGTCGTTTGTGTTATGGAAACCTGTCGCGCCTGTGGGCGAAAAAATAGAATGGTTGTCTTGGGAACAGGCGGTCGAATTGAATAAAACCAAACCGAAAAAATTTTTAGTGGATGTTTATACCGATTGGTGTGGTTGGTGTAAAGTCATGGATAAGAGTACTTTTCCGAATGATACAATTGCAAAATATTTGAATAAGTATTTTTATTGTGTGAAATTGAATGCAGAACAACGAGATACAATTCGTTTTAATAATTATACGTTTAAATACATGGAACAAGGACGGAATGGGGTGCATGAATTGGCGTATTCGTTGGTGGATGGACAATTGAGTTATCCGACGATTGTGTATTTGAGCGAGCGATTTGAACGGATTGTGATTTCGCCCGGTTATAAAAAACCTGCGCAATTATTGCCTGAATTGCGTTATACGGGGGAGGAATTTTATAAAACGAAGACTTGGGAGGCGTTTATGCAAAGTCAGGGTCAGGGTCAGAATTAGGATTAAATGGGATTTTTTTGGGATTAAATGGGATTGATTTTTTGGGATTTTTAGGATTTAAATAAAAATCCTAAAAATCCCAAAAAATCAATCCCATTTAATCCCAAAAAAATCCCATTTAATCCTAATTCTAAAGTCCCAATTATTTTTTCTTCCCCGTTGATGGTTTTGTTGGAGTTGGCACGAATGTTTTTACAGGCGTTGGTTCATCAGGAAGCGGTGGATTTTCGGGCAAAGTTTCCGCTTCGGACAATCCATTTTGCCGAAAATATTGAAATAATCCGCCCAAAAACAATAATAATAACGCACCCGACGCAAAACGACTCACTTTCTCCCCCAAATAATACGATTTTGGTTCAAAACGCATTTCCAATTTTTGATTTTGACCCGCAGGCAATTTCGCAGCACGCAATGTATAATTCGCTTTCGTCAACGGAATGCGCTGATTGCCCAAAAATAAACCCCAACCTTTGGATTCTGGATAATACGTTTCTGAAAAAACGACCACTTGTTCCGTTTTGGCAGCATATTCATAAACCATTTTATCGGGATGATAAGCCGTAAGTTTAATGTTATTGCTCGAATCATACTGAGGCGTGAACCCTTGAAGATTGCCCAAATAGCTTTTTTGAACCACTGCGGTCTCCTTTAAATTGACTTGTGATAATTCATTCAATTCTGCATCGCCATTATCCGCCACTTTGATATTTTTCACAAACCAAGCATTGCCAAGCGCAAACGCATTTGGAATAATTTCATCTTTCCCCTGACCACTCATTATAATATACTTCGTATTCAACATTCCA
>JBDKKX010000020.1:0-21009 GCA_039795795.1 Bacteroidota bacterium
GCAGCAGGTCGCCGAATTTTCACAGGACTATATTCAAAGCATCTATACCGTGCCTGCATTGGTGGCGGCAGGACGGGATTCGGCGCGCAATGTCTTTAAACTCTTGGAACAAACCGAGAATTTTATTGATAAGTTATCCCCAGGGGCCTTAGTCGAGTTGCCCGTTGGGATTAAAAAACGGGTCGGCAACACGATGGTCATGATTGGGATTAGTCGGGCGAAATATTACAAAGATTATTCCGAATTGACCATTTTTTGCCAGATGACTGTCCCCCAAAATCCTGATTCCAAAGACGATAAAAAAATCTTTTTTGGGGCGGATAATGTTCGGTTCACGCATCTTGGGAATCTCATTGGCACGCCCAAATTGGTGTTGCTCGGAGACATTAATTTGCCTATCAATGGCGGCAACTCCATGTTGACCCTCAAAGGCGGCATGGATATGAATACAGGCAATGTAGATAGCCTTACTTTTGTCAAATTTAATTGTAGTGGGGTCGAACAAATTGGGGTCACTGCCGAATTAGCTTTTTCAAGAGGTTTATTAGTGCCGTTGGATGCCAATTTAGACCCGATGGCAGATGAAAAAGTGAAAGTCAAAGGCACTTTCAAAACCGTTATCAATGATTGGAATGACATGGTAGCGACGATTTCGTTACCGCCTTTTGCCATCAAAGGGTTAGAAAAAGTCGGCATTTCGGTAGCCAATGCGGTTTTTGATTTCAGCGATTACCAAACGCCCGCAAGCATCGCCTTTCCCGTGGCTTATCAAAATATGTTGCCGCCGAATAAAAACCTTTGGCGCGGCGTGTACCTAAGCAACACTCGAATCTATTTACCGAAAGAATTTAAAACGAAGAATACTTCAGGGCGGGTTTATTTTCAAGCGGATTCGTTGTTGGTGGACAATTTGGGGTTGACAGGGCGCATTTCGGTGAATAATGTGTTTCAAACTGGCACTGCGTCGAAATGGGATTTTAGTGTGGACAAATTTGAAATTGAAGTCCTAACCAATTCCTTACGCAGCGCAGGTTTTGCGGGGGCGATAGCCTTGCCAATTACTAAAAAACCTGCCAATGCAACCCAAGTTTCGCAGTATGGCTTGCCGTATCGGGCGATTTTCACCCAAGGGCAAAATTATTTAATGACGGTTTCGGTGAAAGATACCGTCCAATTTGATGTGTGGAGTGCCAAAGCCAAGTTATTGGCGGGTTCTTTTGTGGAATTGCGCGGGAAAAATGACCAATTTGAAGTGCGGTCGCTCCTCAATGGAAACCTCGGTATTAGCACGATGACCTCATCAGGCAAAAGTGAAGCCTCTTTTAAAGGGATTGTATTTCAAAACTTGCAATTGCAAACAATGGCACCGCGTTGTGCGATTGGTTATTTGGGTTATGTGAGCCCTCCAGATACCGCAGGGAATAAATTAGTGGCATTTCCGATTTCTATCAATAGCATGACAGGACGCGCTGAAGGAGATAGTTTATTTAAACTCAATGTGGTGTTTGGACTCAATCTTTCGGACGGCACCAATCGCTTTTTTGCAAGTAGTGATTTAACCGTCGTAGGCAATATTTATGAACAAAATGATTATTACAGCTATCAATTCCGAGAAGTTTTAGTCAATTCTATTGCCGTAGATGCTAATTTTAGTAGTTTTGCCTTGGAAGGACGGGTTAATATTCATCGAAATCATCCCGTCATGGGAACGGGTTTCAATGGAGCTATTAAAATCACACTGGGCATATCTGCATCCAATGCGACCCCTATCAAAATTAGTTCCAGTGTTGCTTTCGGGCGCACGACATTTAGATATTGGTATGTAGATGCTTTAGCCACTGGATTCAACTTGCCTATCGGCGGCGGTGTGTCCATTACAGGCTTGGGCGGGGGCGCGTGGCAAAATATGAAACGTGGGATGGATGCTGCGGATCCTGGTGCTATTCCAACAGGATTGAATTATGTCCCCAATAGCAGTTTTAGATTTGGGTTTAGAGCCATGACCGATTTTCAAGTCGGGGCAGGTGTCAAACCGACTGGCAAAGGCCGTTTAATGTTGGAAATGACCTTTACGCCAAGTATGGGGGTTGAAAAAGTGATTTTGGTGGGTAATTTAAATTTTGTCGGCAAAAAATTGGATACCAGTGCTACTAATGTCTTGAACAAAATCAAAAACAATTTAGCTATTGTAACGAACGCTGTTAGAGAAGATAGTTTAAGAGAAGCACTTAAAAATAATACACCTCGTACTGTAGCGACAACCACTGCCCCGACCACGACTTCAGACGAAGAAGACGGTTCCATCCGTATCAAAATGGGTATGGAGTATAATGTTGCCAATCGCACCTTTGATGCCAATTTTTCTGTGGCATTACGATTAGCGGGCGGAATGATTGTTGGACGTGGTGCGAATGATGTGGCAGGAGAAGGTAGGCTCTATATCGCGCCTGATAAATGGTATCTGCATGTCGGCAAACCGTCGAATCCTGTAGGTGTTTCCATCCTGATTCCAAGAATTGCCAGTATTAACACGACGGCATACTATATGTTGGGTACTGAATTGGAGCAAGCCCCCCCTGTGCCAGGCAATGTACTCAATATTTTGGGTGCGTCCGCTGCCCAAAGTCTTGCAACAACCCGTAATTTAAATGCTTTAAGTAATGGAAAAGGATTATCCTTAGGTGCGGCGTTTAGTTTAGATGTGCCTGAAATTAGAATGGCTCCGCTTTATGCTCGTTTTAACGCAGGAGTTGGATTTGATATAATGGTTAGTAATTATGGAGGTACCACCTGTGTCGGTTCAAGTGAAGCAATTGGCATGAATGGTTGGTATGCGAGTGGCAAAGCGTATGCGTATTTGCAAGGCGAATTAGGGATTCAAGTGAGTTTGTGGTTTTTCACAGGTCGCTATCCGATTATCCAAGCAGGTGCTGCCGTTTTATTACAAGCGCAAATGCCAAAACCGAGTTGGTTTGGTGGCTATTTGGCGGGGAATTACAGTTTATTGGGCAATCGAGTTCGAGGCAGTTTTAGCATGAACGTGGAACTGGGAGAAAGATGTACCCTGCAAAACACCGATGGCACGACCAATCCCATGGAATTTATCACCGATTTCGTACCCGAACAAAGTGCGGAAGAAGTAGATGTTTTAGCTGTTCCACAAGCGGTGTTTAGAGCTCCAATCAATGAAGTGTTCACTTTGGAATTAACGCCAGGGCAACCAGTCAATTATCGTTCGACCTTACGTCAATTTACGTTGACCAACAATGGTGCACCCATTGCGGGAACGCTTCGGTGGGCAACCAATAATGCAACCGTTTTCTTTGAAACAACGGAGATGATGCCAGCAAATACGCTTTTGAAAGCGACTGTTGAAGTTGGTTTTGAGCAAAGTTATTATGGCTCCTGGGTTGCAGTCTATCGAAATGGTGCCTTATTGACAGAAAAGCGAGAAATTACGTTTAAAACAGGGAATGCACCTGGTAAAATACCGTTGACGAATCTTGCCTATACGTATCCTGTGGTGGATCAAAAATATTTCTTCCCCGCAGAGAATAATGTAGGCGTGATTCGACTGAAACGCAATTTACCCAATATTTTGGGCAGTAGCAGCACGGTTGTAATGAAATTCACAGACAACACAGGGGTAGAAATCGTTCAAAATGCCACTTATGATAACAATCAAAGAGAATTACGTTTTACCGTACCGACTTTATCCAATAGCAAAACCTATCAAGTCGCTGTTTTCGTAACGGCTGCTGCTGCAACGGCTCCCTTGAATTATGATAATTTGAGTGGTACTTCCCAAATATCAGGTTCGGATGGATTTTCAATGGTTTCCAGTACAAATGTGGCAACCAGTTTAGTGGTTAGAAGTAGTATCTCGACGAGTTCGTTGAATTCGAGTTCCAGTATCTTGAATTTTGCGTTTGGCACCAGTCAGTACAATACGTTTGCGGCTAAAATGCAGGGAAAAGTGTTCAATTATCCCGATAATAGTTATCTTTCCTCGGATGTTGCTACCTTATCCGCTAATGTTTATTGGACAGAACCTTTTGATATAGTTGAGTTAAAAGGCACCCAATACACTGCGAATCAACCCTTAATACGCACAACGGCTTCTTTGGATGATTACTATTCAAATAATATCAAATATTTGCTTTATGATACTTGGGCAACGGGTTCTATTAACAGAAACGTACAAGAATATGGTATTCCACCTGTTCGAGCCGTTGTAGTACAATCTTCGTATAGTGATTTGGCGCAATCCAATCCAACGCACCCTAATTTATATACGAAATTTCCTTATCGGTATTTGGTACATCAATGCTTGAAACAAGATTTTACAGCGATTGTCCAAGAAGAAATGGCGCAATACTGGAATAACTGGGATTCTGAATATTATTACTCCTACTATAATTCTTATTTTTTGAATGAATTAGCCAGTCGGTATTACATGAATACATACTTTCCTGTGCCGCCGTCAGGCAATTACAGGAGTGTGTTTTCGTATCAACACCCCAATGGAGGAACCACTTCTTCTTACAATTATAACTTTGTGAAATAATTGATGCGATAAATAAAACAAGGTCGTGGGGTTTCCCCACGACCTTATACTCGAAAATAGATAACCCGACACAATAAGTAATCCAAAAAAAATCATGAAATTATATGCCTTTTGGGGCAGCTTGTTGCTGCCCGTTTTCTTATCCGCGCAAAACAATGTTGATTTGAGTAATATCAAAGGGCAATTAACCGAAAAATTAGCTGCAAAACCTTTGGAAATTAATGGTGGTGTACAAGCAAATTCTGTCTATACGTTGAGTAGCACGCCAGCACCTCAACCATTCAATTATGTACTTTCTGGGAATCTTTTACTGAAAGTGTATGGGCATGAGATGCCTTTTACCTTCACGTATTCTAATCGAAAATTTAATAATACCAACCCCTCTTTTCAGTTTAATCGAACTGCATTCAACCCCAAATATAAAAATTGGCAAGGTCATTTTGGCAATGTCAGTATGAATTTTTCACCATACACCTTAGCAGGGTTTCAATTTACAGGCGCGGGTTTAAGTTATTTAGGGTCGAAATGGCAAGGGCAAATTTTCTATGGCCGTTTTTTAAAAGCTGTTGCAGAAGATACTTTGACGCGGCGCACTCCTTCTTTTCAACGAGTCGGTACGGGTTTCAAAGGTTTGTATACAAATAAACAGTGGAAATTCGGTACCTCTATTTTTTATGCTCAAGAAAATGCGTTTTCCATTGCACAACCTGTATTGAACCCAACGATTCGTCCCATGGAAAATGTGGCTGCCAGTTTGAACCTAAGTTTGCCCATTAGCAGCAAAATAAATTTAGAAACAGAAATGGCAACCAGCATTTTAACGCGGGATGTCCTCAAAACAGAACCTATATCTAATAATCCGTTGCTTTTGAAAAAAGTGTTAAAATCCAATAATGTTTCAACAGCTATTTATAACGCGATCAAAGCGAGTTTGAATTACACGATTTCTAAAAATGATATGATTGGAGTGAGCTATGAACGGGTAGATCCGAATTATCAAACCTTAGGCGGCTATTTTTTTACCAATGATTTTGAAAATTTTACGATTAACGCACAACATAAAGGCAAATTGAATGCAACACTCAGTACAGGTTTGCAAAGAGACGATATTTTGAACAAAAAACAACGCAATTCGGGTCGCATGGTGGTTTCCAGCAATATTGGTTTCAAAATATCAGAACAAACGAATGTGAGTTTCACTTATTCCAACTTCCAATCTTATGCTTTCTTGCGAACGGGTTTTGAACGGGTGAATCGAATTACCCCTTTTGATAATTTGGATACCTTAGGCTATTCTCAATTATCTCAAAACATGACCTTGAGCATTCAACATATCTTGCATCAAGATTCGTTACGAGTACAACAATGGGTTGGAAATGTGACCCATGCCACAACGGATAACAAAAAAGGGAATCTGGCTCAAACCGTTGGCGGAAATACCTTATTGACCGCCTTGGTAAATTATAATCACACCTTAGTAAAGGAAACGTTAACGATTGGTGCAGGCGTGAATTATGCGTTGAATCACTTGGATACCAACCTTGTGACCACAGTGGGTCCGACATTAAGCATTGCCAAACAATTATTCAATAAGCAATTGAGCACCAATGTCGCGATTGCTTATAATACAACGGATAAACCGAGCAGTCAAATATGGAATTTTAATCTCAGCGCGAGCAGTACTTTGAATAAAGTACATAATTTAACCTTCAATACCTCCTTTCAAAAAAGAAGTGCGCCCAATGCTTGGACATGGACTGCAACTCTGGGTTATGCTTACTTATTTCAAAGTTACGCACCTAAAATCAAGTTTTTAGAGTTTAAGACAAGCAAAAAGAAAGTTGAACTACCCAAAAAGGCTTCTGAAAAGAACCAAAATAATCTTAACTAAGTTTTTAGGCGGGACAACCATTAGAATTAGGTGGGTGGATATACGGATTTTTTGTCATTCCGTAGGAATCTTTTGTGTTTAGAGTTTCCTATGAATGACAAAAAATCCAGACATCCATCCACCCCATTCTAATGGTTGTTCTGTAATAAGTAAAAAATTTCAACCCTTCGATTCGCTTTGCGCCCTTGTGGTGTATTATTAGACTGAATGGGTTGGCTTTCTCCATAGAATGCTACTTTCATTTTATGAGCAGGAATCCCTCGTTTTACCAATTCTTTTTTGACACTTTCTACTCTTTTTCGACTTAAATCAAGATTATAAGTATCGTTGCCTTGATTATCCGCATGTCCTACCAACCATAATTCCTGCACTGCTGCATATTTTTCCAATTTCATTGTAAGCGTCCAACGGCTTGCCTGTGTAAGCGAAAACGCATCCCATTCAAAATAAACTGTTGTCATCCACTGTCCCTTTTGAGCATCAAAAGCCCCTTCCTCTGCCTTTTTGTTTTTTGAGGCACCTTGTCGAAATGCTTTACTGGACGAAATATCAGAGGGATAAAGCGATGTAACCGTTGTCAACGGTCTATAAATACCTAAAAGCAAATCCGAAGAAGTATCCCGATGAAGCGCATTGGATAGCAAGGAGGAATCCAATAATCCATTGATTCTAAATGCTTTATAAGGATCTTCATGGACTGCCAATGGAGATAAAGCAATGCGCATACGCATCAAAGTATCCAATCGCCCCATTGAAAATCCCTTTGGAGTACGTACACTGGACTGCATTCCTGTAGTAGCTTCATCTATAGCTGTGGGAGTGATGATTCCTTGTTGTTGTTCGCTATCATCTGCTCGAAATACCTCCATCGGAGCATCTCCTTCTTTGGATTCGGTAGCCGAAAAAGGAACACTTGGCATGTAATTCGATTTCGATTTGGCGGCATTAAATCGAAACCCCAAGCCAATACCATGCGTCCAACTATGATGTTCCACCCTAAAAGAACGCCGATAATTGGAAGATAAGGTAATCCTAAAACCTTCATCAAAAGGAATTGAAAATCCAATTATAATTGGAATACCAATGTCCCATTTTGAGCTTAACAACTGCGCTCCAATACCCGAAGCAATAAAAGGCGTTATTTTATCAAACTGTTTTTCAATTAAGAGCCGCGTGTCAAGCCCTACAAACGTTCTTCCAAGGGTATCACTCAATGCTTTACCAAAACCAGTTCGAAAAGGAAAACTCAATCGAGCTATTTTATTGAAACGATAATTCAAACCCAATTCCATCCCTCTTGGCATTTCCTTGAGATTTAAATGAGCTGGACTGTTTGGGCTAACGAAATCATTAACAGTTAATAAATGTTCAATACCCCACTTAAAGTCTTGGCTCAAAGCATGAGGAGACCGCAGCATAACAAAACAAAAGATATAAAAATATTTCATTTTCGGATTGCGGAATGTGAATTTCGGAATGCACCCCTATCCTATAATTAGGTGTTGAATTCCGAAATCCGAAATCCACATTCCGAAATCCCATGACTTAGTAATTAATTTTAACTTCTTTCCAAGTACTCATAGAACCATCCGAAAAAACCGCTCGAACCGCGTAGCGATAAATATTGTTAATTATTAATTTATCATCCACCAACCCGCGTTTATCCGCTTTTAAAACCTGCCATAAAGAAATGGCTTCGGCAGCAAAAGCACGATAGATTTGAAATTCAACCACCTCGCGCTCCTCATAAAGCCAATCAATTAACACTTTTGCCGACTTTCTATCCACTAATGCTCGTAAATCGCGCACCGCAGGCCGATTGCGTTTATCCACAGGCACTGTCACAGTTATCGGGGCAGAAGGCGGTGATTCATTTCGACTTTTATCCACCGCCACCAGCGTATAAGACACTTGCAAACCACCCCGCGTTTCTACATCCGAAAAAGTAGTCGTATCCGCACCCTTGAACTCTTTCAGCAATTTCCATTGCCCTAAATTGGGGTCAAGCCGATAGAGGCGGTGACAAAAAACGTCTTCTGATGGACTATTCTCCCATATTAATTTTACTTTACCTTCTTCCAATTTGAAATCTGTAAATTGGGGCGTTATCGGCGGAATGTGATCTGGCTTATCTAAAATCAGCACTTTTGAAGGTGCGGATTGATTAAAACGACGGTCTAATGCCGCAATTTTGTAATACGTTTTGCTATTCAACATTTTCAGATCCACCGAATCGGTAAATGCGGCGGTTTGAATTGGATTTCGAGTAATAAGCGCAAATTCCTCCGTAGCAATATTGCCTTTATAGATATGATACCCATAAATATCCGTTTCTTTATTGGGTACCCAAGTCAACTGAACCACACCACTATCATTCACAAAACCTTCCAAACCTGTTGGTATTGCAGGCGGTGTAGAATCTATGGGCTGAACTAATTGCGGAAACGAAACATATTTTTCACCATAGCGATCCACCGCAGCAATCGTAAAATAATTGCTGGGCTGTAAGCCTTTGAATACAATCATTCGTTCTGCTTTTGAAATTTTGGGAACAACTGGCACATACCCTGTTTCGGAGGTATTGGAACGACTCAATTCAAAATGTTGTAATAAGACATTTAAGCTATCTTCTGGCAATGTCCAAAACAATGCAACGGTTGAATCATTTTGTATTTTAAAGTCGGTAATATTAGGCGCAAAAGACATCCTTTCGCGCCCTGTTCCCCAAATCACTTCCGAAGGAGGACTTACCTCGCCAAAACAAGTAATCCCTCTAACGCGATAAAAAAATTTTTTATCCGTTGTTTCCAACGAATCCGTGAAATACATGCGGGATAGAGTGCCATTTTCAGGTGTATTCATCACCATCACAGGCAAATTCACAGCCCGTGCGAAAGTAGTACTATCTTCTGATTTCTCCACAAAATAACTCGCATACTCCGCCGCTAAAAGGGCGTAATCCCAACTGAGCATCACTTTTTTGACACCAAAACTGGCTTGTAAATCCAATGGTTTCGGTAATTCCGCATAATCGGATAGTGCAACAAAGGCGAAAGCGGTATCAATAGCCAAAACCTTTTTCGGCAAAGCGGCTGTAACACGATAAACATATTTTTCATTCGATTTAACATCAATATCGGTATAAGCCCATCCCGCCAAACTTGCCGCTTCAAAACTTTGGTCTGCTGCCATCAATGCAAAAGTAAAGCGTTGTTCCAAAGCCTCTTTTTCTTTAAAAAGGTGGTTCATATCGGTTTTAATTTCAAGCGACTCCCCGAATAAACATTGAGCAATAATAGCAGCTTGTGGTATTTTTTCAAACGCTTTTAACCAATCTTCTTTTGGCTTGGGCACTAACGGCGTTAAGGTAAGCCGTTTCCAAGTTGGTTTTTTAATCCGTTGACTATCTTGCATGACCGTCATTCGTTCCACCATAAAACCTGTTAGCGCACTTTGTTTCCAAGCATACGGTTCGTCCACCGCCCATCTTAATAAAATGCGATCCTTTTGTGCTCTTGTGCGAAGTTGTACTTTTGGATGTTTAGAGGATTTAATGGATGTTACTGAGTCCGATTGTGCCATTAAAGAAAACGTGCAACAAAACAAACCCCAAAAACAAAAGATTGAGTTTTTTAAAAAATTAAACATATAAGTTTTGTTCAGATGTAATATAATCGCAAAGATAGGTAAATCTTTAAAAAAAAAGAAGCATCTATAAAATAAATTTTAATGCGACTCACAACACGTATTGTTCTAATAAAGGTGCGAGAATTCAGTTCAAAGATACTCCGTCGGAAATTTTGCAATGCAGTTGCATAGATAATCAATCTTCTATATATATGTATAAAGTATAATATTTTTCTAAGCGAACAAAAACAGAAATGTCTTGCAATCCTTGTTTGCAAGACATTTTAGCCGCAATACTATAAACATAAATGCGTTAATCCGTTTTCAGAAGATTGTCTTTTGCTTTTTGGGCAGCCTCGTTTTGTTTCCGAGTGAGTTGCGCTTGTGCAATTATCTCGGATTGACGCACACCGCCTGCACCTGCAAAAACATATTCATCCGAATCTTTGCCCTTGTCCACTCCGATTAAAGTCCGCAAATTCGTAAGTGCCTTCTCCATTTGGACAACGGCATCATTATAATCGGAAGTTGCTTTGTGGAGGATTTCAATTTGAGTATTTTTCGCTTCCGCAGCTTTTTTTCAAAAAAAGTAAGAAAAAAATTTGTAGAATCGCAAAACGGAAGTATCTTTGCGGCGTTATTCGAGAACGGGGCATAGCTCAGTTGGTTTAGAGCATTACCTTGACAGGGTAGGGGTCAGTGGTTCGAATCCACTTGTTCCGACTATACACGTATAAGTATTTGATTATCAATTGTTTATGTATCTCATTATAGACATATAATGCAAAAACATTAAATGTCTATAATGAGAAAAAAAAATTTGTCTCTCAAAGAAGCCTTTTCGCATGCTGTTGAACAAAAAAAATCCTTTTCTACTAGGACTTCAACACATCGCACGTTAGATTCAATCAGAAATCTATTTTTTAAATGGTTGCCTTACGACTTTACACCAAAACGATTTGATAAAATAAAAGCAAATGAATTTCTTGACTGGTATAAAAGTCAAGAAATATCTGCCGTCTCTTGGAATAACCGATTTGCACAAATTCACGGGGTTTTTGCACAAATGGAAAGAAGCGGAGTAATAAATGTAAATCCTTTCCACAACATACAAAAACTGTATGAACCTGAAAAAGAAAAAAAATGCCTTTCCGAGAAGCAAGTAAAAATTATATCCCAATATTTACATGATAATCACTTTTGGTGCTTTATTTCATTTGTTTTGCAATATTATTGTTTTGTACGTCCTGCGGAACAACGTAGATTGCGTTTTTCCGATTTTGATTTAGTTGTGGGGGCTTTGCGGATACGAGGCGAAGTGGCGAAAAATAAAAAGTCGGCGTGGGTAACGATTCCAGAACAAGCAATGCCGTTTTTTAGAAATGATGCCTTTAAAAATAACAATATAAATTTTTACGTTTTTGGTAAAAATTTCAAACCACATCCCACAAAAACATTATCAGATAATGCGATGCGTCAAGCATTTGGGCGTGCCGTGCAAAACTTACAAAGTAAAGGCGAACTTGGTAATATGAATGGAATTACATTTTATTCCATCAAACATACTGGCATAACAGATATGGTAAATGATGAAAATGTAAGTATTTTTGAAACATCAAAACAAGCTCGGCATAAAAACACGGAGGAAACTATGAAATATTACCACCCAGAAAAGGTATCTAAAAAAGTAAAAAAATATAATAAAAAGCTATTTTAAAAACTTGCGGGTTAAATTATGTTATTTATCTTATTTATCTTATTTTTTATTTTGCAAAATATTGATTATCAAATCTTTACACCCAATAAGATAATTATAAGAAAAGCTATCTTATTGACAATATGTCAATAAGATAGCTTTTCTTATAAGTTAATCACATTTAATTAAGCGGCAACATTATTATCTTGAAACAAATTCACCCCTTTTGATTCATTTTCGTCGGCGCAATTGCACTTATTAATTGAAACCCCTGCTTCTCTTAGGATTCCAAACCCTGCTTCTCTTAGAATATCGGTTGAAACTGAATTTAAGGCAGGTGCGAAAGTTTTTCCTAAATTTTCAAATCCTTTTTTGATTTTATTTAAATCTTTCTTTTTTAGAATAATTTTAATTTTCATCTGTTTTTTTTTCTTGATTGTTTTTGAATTTTGTTAAGGATACGATTTTTGATTTTTCGTTTAGCTTTTTGTTTTATTTTTTGTGGGTGTTGGCTTCTTGTTAACGGTTTTTTTGTTTTGTGTGAAAGATAAAAACGCTTTTTGGGGTTTTCAATATACTCTTTTTGAAAATCAATTACCTTTTGCGCTTGCGTATTTTTGTGAGAAAATATATAGTATATTTCTTCTGCGTCTTTATTATTTTTACACAATACTATTTCTACATAGTCCATTTTAAAAGGGTGCTATTTCTTGTGCATTATTAAATCTTTCTATTACTTTTTTGCTTCGCCAACGCCTAACTACGGTTTCTTCTTTCTTATTATCGCGCAAACTCATATCTTTTTGTAGTTCCGCTTCCAAATCTCTTACATCAATAGGATTGCATATTGTAATTTGCACCGTATAATCGTGTTGGGCGGGGTCGTAAACAATTCGTTGGGGTTGATTAGTGTCATTCCATGTTTGAAAGTGCCTACTAATTGTTTTGTACAAGTTGCTTTCTGATTTGCCTACATATACTGGAATTCCGTTTTCACAAATAATGTAAACCCCTGCTTTGTTTTGGGCAAATCCTATGTTTAATTTTCCTTTCCAACCTAATTGTTTTTCTGGAATTTCAGAATAAACTGGAATTGTCTTGTATTTGGAAAATATACCATTTATGGATATTACTGGCAAAAATGATTTTATAAGATTTTTATACCATTGTTTTATGTAATTCATTGTTTTTTTGTTTTTTTAAAGCGTGAATATGCGCATGTGTGCATTCTCATGTATTGCACACATGCGCATATTCACGCTTTAAAAATGGATGGCGTTTAGACTTCCACCAACTTCAAAATACCTGCTGCCACTAATGGGTCTTGGATTACTGCTTTGTTATATTTCAACTCGGCAATAATATCGTCTAAGTTTTCAGCAACTGTATTTGTAATTGCTACTTGTCCTTTTTGCAATTCAGATACATCGGTTTTTAACGCCTCAATGTTTTGTTTTTCCTCCGCAAAAATTTTGTCGGCTAACTCCTGCCGTTGTTCATCTGTAAAGGTGTTTGTTTCAAGCGTGTTTGTTAAAATCTGTTGATTTTCTTTCAATGCTTTGATTTCCGCGCTTACATCGGCAGGCAACTTGCCAAATTGTGTGTCGTCGAAAATGCCTAATCCTTTTCGTAATTTCATTTTGTTTATGAATTTTGTTAATTTATTGACAGTTCTTGTATCAATAATAAAAATAGTTTAAAAAATTTATTTTTTGGTTGTGTATCCAAATTCTAATGCAATTTCATCGTTATTTGTAAACAATGAAAAGCCTTCGGCGTTTTTTGATGTCAAAATCACAATTGATTTTACAGCATCAAGGGTAGCGGAAACGCCCTTCTCTCTAACACCATTTCGTAGCACATTATTTGTTGCTCCAAAAGGCACCGTATTTGCAGGCGCAACGTAACCAAAACTAAAAGTAGTTACCATGCCGGGTGGCGGTGCAAGTGCCGATGTGTTTATTGTTTGTGGCGCCGGTGCGACTGCTGTTAAAATTGTGCATTCTGCATAAAACGTCCCGTTTTGAAAATACAAAAACGGAAGTTGATTATAATTAAGTGTTGTCATTATATTAAATACTGTTTTGTTGTGTTTGTTGATGATAAATTATTGTAATTATTCATTAATTCATCAATTAACAGTTGTTGTTTTTTTAATTTTTCATCGAAAGATATTAGTTGCTGTTTTAGCATTTCAATATCTTCCGTGTTTTTTTTTAACGTGTTTTGTATTTCGTATGGTAATTGATTTACGTTTAACATATTTAACTTTATGGTTTTAAAAACCATAATACGGATATATTACCGATTAAGTTTTTATCTGTTAACGTTATTGTATTAGCGGTTTCAAAGAAATTCAAAACCCCGTTTTGAAAAACGAGAGCTATTATTGTTTGACCTTCCGATTTAAAAACTACATTTTTATTTTCAAAATCTATTAAGCTAATATTGCGTGATTCCCATTTTATGTTTTGAGATGAAGCAATATTTTGTTTCCATTTATTACCAGCACTAATCATTTTTGTATTTATGATATATGTATTCAGTAAAAAGAATTCCTACGCCCGTGATACATCCTCGAATAAAAAAAAACATAATTTCTTTTTTTGTGGGTAAAACCCTATCTTCATTCATTTGCATTTGTTTTTATCTTTCATTTTTTGAATTAGGGCTTTACTTTTAGCTTCTGCAATTTCGCTGGCTCTGTCATTTCGTAATTTATTGTATTTACTTTGCGCCCTGCTTACATCGGATGCCGTTTGAAAATTGTTTTTTTCGCATTGGGCTTTTAATGCTTTTTTAAATTCTGCGCGCGCAATTCGTTCTTTTTCTTTGTATTCCATTGTTTTAGCATTTAATCATAATCAATTAATATTAACATTTACATTTGTTTGGTGCATACGATAATATAAATAACCCAATCCTATTACACTACCAATAACTATAACCCCTGCCGTTTTTAATCCAGTTTTTACATTTTCAATATTTACACCTGCCGCATCAGATATTTTCTTTGCTAATTTATTAGGCAAATCCGTAATATTTCCATCCCACACACCACCAAACCACCCTTGACTGTCTGTTTCTTGTTTAAAATATTGTTTTCTAATATACTCGGTGTCCAAATCAGAATTGTTGTTGTCTTCAAAATATATATAAAAAACTAAATCACCTTGTACTAATTCTAATGCTTTTTTTTCATTTCGAGCATCAATATAAATACCATTATATACACCAATATCTTTTAAGGGTGTAACTATTTCGCTTTTTTCTGGAAAATACCCCTTCCGTTTACATACTTGTACTGGTTTTATATATCGGAAAACAATATTGCGCCCCACCATATCATCTAAACTAATTTCGCGTCCGTCATCATTCATATCAAAGAAATTGCTTTTTTTTGCACATCCTCCAAACGATTAAGCCAACCTTGTAAAGATTGCGCCCGTCCCTTTTTAGATGCTGATGAATGATATTGCTTTTTTCGCTCCTCGCAATAACTATAAATCGTTACATTATCTGCTGCGGCTTGTGTTTTTGCGCCGTTCACCCCGTCCACACTGACCCCTCCCACACGTTGAAGCATTCTAATACCCGTTGGTTGCCCTTGATTGATGCACGCATCCAAAACAATCATTCGTAAACCCAATGGTAATTTGTGGATATTGTATTTAAGCCAATAATCCCTATAAACAATATCTTGAGCACGGCTTAAAGTCATATTTTTTATGTCTTCTTGCGGATACCATTCTTTGCATACGGCAAATTTGCTTTCTTCAAAAGCGTTTTGCGTATAATCACTTTCCCATTTTGTTAAAATATACTGTGAATAAGTATTATACTCATCTCTTGTCCCATCGCCGTCCGTTTCTGCATCTCCCTCACCCAATGGTACAATTGGGTTTCCTGATTTATCTTTGGGGTGTTGGGTCAAAAAATAAACGCCCACCCCTAAACCCACCAAAACAAACGCGCCTAATGCTACCTTTTCCCCATTTTCCATTTATATGTGTCCCCCAATGTTTGTTTGTTGCGGTTCGTAAATAGGCGTAAACGTGTCCCTTCCTTGTGCATATCCAATGTCATATCCAAATTTAGCACCCACTTTTGAACCTGCGAATAACCCAGTCAGTAACGCTGCCGTTGTAAAAAATACGAGTTTGTAATTTATTTCCATTTTGTTTTTTTATCTTTTGAATCCTCAAAATTTTTTCATAGATTCCTAAAAAAGTTGCAACTATCGTCCCAAATGCACTAATAATTCCCAAAACCCGCAAAAATGGGTCTGAACTCAAAAACGAATATATGGTAATTAACGTATTATGTATTTTGTTGGAATCAAAATACCAAATTAAAATTTTTTTCATTTCTAATCAATTGTAATCAATGTAATATCCATTATTCCATTTTCAGATTTTGAAAATCTGATTTTTTGGTTGAATCGTTTACCTATTCTCTCAAACGACATGTATTCATTAATTCTTGCGCCGTCCATATATGCCACATCTCCATTATTGCACAACATGAAACTTTTACAATTTACAATCATTTCACGCGGTTCTGAAATGGTGCAAACATTGATTCTTGCCACTTCCTCACTATCACAAAACCCATGTATGCCCACTCCAGACATTTTGTTTGGCAAAAACATCGGCAAAAGTCCTACTAATCCTTTAATTCCTTCGGCAAGTTCTCTTTTTGCTTCGGGCGTATCAAACAAATCTAAAACAAAACCACCTACACCCGCCTTCTTTTTTTGTTGTGCTTCATACCGAAAACGCCACAGTTCATACTCCTCCTCTTTCGTTAATGCACTTCCAATAGTGGGCGTATTATCTGTTTTGGCATTTCCAATAGGACTTAAATCTAATCCAACCCCAGATTGATTACCCTTTCCTGCAAAAAAACGAACCCAAAACAAACCACCATGAAAAAGACTTATAATTTTTTCGCAATTAATCCATGCTTCCGCGTGTGTTGGCGCGTCATATTGTGAAATTACTTTGCCGTTTTCGTTTGTCTCTCTAATTTCAAAACGGTTAAACTCTTGATTTCCATCCGAATTAAACCAAATATTTAGTTTGTCTATTGAGGTTAAATAGCCAGGCTTAGGCATTGTTTTTAATTTTTATTTTTAACAAAAAGTGTAAATACGACTACTGTATCTTCTTCAACTTCTTTCGCCAATTCCACAAAACTTTTTTGCGTACTAAATTGATTTAACAAAATTGGAAAAAACAACATGTTGCGCGGCAAATCCACACCTAAAAGGCGCAATGGTATATCGTATTTGACGAATTGTGCATTTTCAGATAATTTAAGTCTTGCACCCTTAATTTGTTCGGGCGCAAGTGTCTTAAAATTGTTTTCCAAAAAAACTTCCGACTCAACGATAATCCCTATAATATGGGGGGCTTTGCTTTCAATCGTACCATCAAAAGCGAACAATCCTTGTTTGCTTTTGGCTGGAATTTTTAGGACTACTTTTTCTGTGTTCATTGTTTTTTGGTTTTTTCAAAGCGTGAATATGCGCATGTGTGCATAACCTGTGAATGCACACATGCGCAGGTTCACGCTTTGAAAATTCATTATTTTATTGCATCGGTTGCGTTGTGTCCCAACAAATTGATATTCACAACGGCAAAAACATTTGGATTCGGTTTACCCAAAGCATCCCAAGCACCGTCAATGCCCTCCTGAAGATAATCTGGAAGTATCAACGTAAAGGAATCCGTTTCGCGCCCACTTAGACGCAATGGTTGGTCGAAATAAACAAAACCCCGAGAATTATCTGTTTTTGCGTGTTCATCCGTGAAATAATACACCTTTGAGGACGCAGGTTGTAGTTTTACATCGGTACGAGTTCCAAAACTTAATTCGGAATCATATACGGTCCTTAAACAATCTGCAACGGACACGCCTTTGTCCGTTTTGCCAGTGAAAACTTTGGACGGTGTGTAAGTCATTTCATCAGTAATTGGAAATGTTACACCGTTTTCAGTTTTGAAAAGACGAACAGTCATTTGTCCCGCAACTGCCATAAATAAATCGTTCATCTCTAAACGTTTCTCTCCCGGTAGTAGCGTTGACCCATCTTTTTGAATTTTCAATTCGACCTTATTATTGCGTGGCGTTAGCTTTCCACACAAAGTAAGAACACTTTTGATTTTTTTTGCACCCGTTAGTTTAGCCAACTCGGTATAACTTGCAATTGTTGCGTTTGTATGGTAATTGTACATAGTCTTTTGTTGTTTTGTGTTTTAAAATGTTATCAAACGGGGGGACATGCCATCTAAAATTCCACGAATGTTTAATTTAGTGGCTATCCCACCAAATAATGCCTTTGATATGTTAATTGCTCCGCGAATAATCATACCATTGCATCCGCTATCAAATGCACCGTTGGCATCTTTTTCATTGATAGCATATCTTTTAATCAAAACAGCTGGTGTAATTTGTGCCACAGATGATAGAAAAACATTTTCCTTTAAAATAGAAAAATTTTCTTCTATTTGAACCGCTAAAACATACCCAATTGTTGACCCCAAAACCTTTTTTGTTCCATCCCAAAAACCTTCTTTCAAAGTGTTTTCAACATCTTCAAATCCTTTGTGATTAGCATATCCGCTTGCTGTCGTACCCATTTTTGCTTTGCCCATAGTCGCTTTTTTTGTTGCACATTCCGTGCAATCTGTTTTCATTTCACACATTATACTTTCTTTTTCGCTAATAAACACTCTTTGCCCGTCAATTTGTCTTTACGAATCGCTGTTTTGTGGGTTGCCTTTAAACCTTTTGCCGCTTCTTTTGCTGATTCTTTGGAGTTATGACAAGACTGTTTCGTGTAAATTTCTTCGCCAATCTTAACCCGTTCTCCCAGTCCTTTTACTGCTTTTGGTGCTGTTTTTTGTTTTGTTGTGTTAGCCATTTTGATAATTTTTGTATAAAAAACCTGCTGTTAATCCAGCAGCAGCAACGCTACTGCCAATAATTATTTTTTGTTTGTTTTGTTGAAACCAAGACGGCGGAGAAGGTAAAATAGGCGGAATAGGCGGGTTTGTACCGCCTCCGTTAGGATTTGTACCACCTCCATTAGGATTTGTACCACTTCCATTGTCTCCGTTTTTTTTCCAATCTTGACCCGCCGCGCCCCAACCGCGCCCCATAATTTTATCAATGTACCCTAACGCTGTTGGCTCTTTATTTTTTAGGGCTTGAACAAATGCTATCGCTACACTTCCAGACACCGCAATAATTATGCACCACACCAAAGCAACAGTTAAAGTAATTGGTTCGCCAATTTTTGAACCGTTTTCATCATAATACCCTAAATCATTGTGTTCTTTTAAAAGTGCAATTCCTTGCTGTGGAGTCATTACCCCGTGTCCTTTTTTGGCAATTGCTTGTCCTATTCCGAGTTCTGACCATAACCGCATATTCGTAGGACTAAGTTTTGAAACATCTACTATATCCTTAAACAAGCGTCGATGGTCTGCAATTTTGTACTTAGTTTCAAAAAGTACCCCATTATTATCCTTTAAAGATGCTTCATCCTCCCAATTGTATAAATACCGCGCCGCAAAATCTTCTAAATGTTCGTTTAAACCTTCTTTTACGCTGTTTTCTGCTATTACTCTCCTTTGGCAGTCGTCGTAACTTTGTAAATTACTGCCATTTACCCACGAATTTGTTATTGTGTCCCAATATCCATACTGGTTTTTATATGGTTCGCACACGCTCATATTTTCAATCGGTATAATTCCATCACTAATACGGTGTCCTTTTCGACCTTGAATTGCTATTACATCGCCACAAGCGGGCATTTTTAATGCCGATGCTTTGTTTATTAAGCGTTTAAAATCATTTGTTCCCACAAATGATTTTGCGTGAATCCCTTCATAAAGAGCATTTTCAATAATATCAATTCCTTGTCCCCAGTATTTCGCTTGTCTATCGTCCGAATGATGTTTTAATAATTCCTTAGCATGTTCCTTAATAAGCAATAACGAAAACTCACCTTCTGTATAAGAAGTATAATCAAAAAACGGTTTTGTTCCCGCGCCGTCGCCAGCACCCTTTACCCCTACTCCATATTCTGGCATTTTATCCAATTTTTTTACGTATGGTCTTTCCGTTACAAAACTTCCACCGGGAACACCATCTATTACAATATTTTTTTTTCCGTCCTGCGTGTCAATCGTACACACAATATATACATGCGTAAAATTCACATTTTCAATTTCTTCGTCGTGTGTTAAATCTGTATTTTTATCATAAGACACAAACCGATATACACATTTAATATTTAATTCTCGTAATAATGCTGCAACCAAAACAGAATAACTCTTGCAATCACCTTTCCCCGTTTTAATTAAATTGTGGGGTCTTTGCGCAAATTCTTTGTATGGTTGGTCCCCTACATATTGAATATTATACTTTACAAAATTGTAAATTTCTTTGAGCGTTACAAGGGGATTCGGATTTGTGAATGTTTTAGCAAGTTCACTATAATCATATTTTAAAGATTCACTATCAGCAATCATAACCGCCGTTATGATATTTTGTGTAGTAAAGTTCTTCCCCTTGTGTACCCAAATTATGTTATCAGTGTATGAAGGTACTAATTTTTGT
Source organism: Bacteroidota bacterium (assembly GCA_039795795.1). Classification (GTDB taxonomy): domain Bacteria; phylum Bacteroidota; class Bacteroidia; order Chitinophagales; family Saprospiraceae; genus JAAFJT01. Next base: position 20,413 of record JBDKKX010000020.1, read on the forward strand.
GCTTCTTCGAGAGTTATCATAACGCCTTTTCAAATGGAACATTAATATTGCCTTTGCCTAAAAAAATGTTTCCTTTGGCAATTAATCCCAAATTTTTAATATTCCAAAGTAATAAATCATCCAAAATACTTTGCCCTTCATCTAATATTGTGCTACCTATCGTAAACCAATTTGGCACAATACTTACAACTATATTGGTTGTTTTTTTGCTTTGCACCACCACAATATTTGTAGTTTGTGCATCCATTATATTGTATTGTTTCAAAAAAATGTCCACATGCAAGCCGTTGATAGTGACATCTACTGATGTGGCATTGTAAATTTCTATTGTTACGATTATATGCCCACCTTCCATTTTTGCATGTGTATTTTTTACATACACTCCTTTGTTTAGCTGGCTAATTTGATATGCATACCAAATACCATATCCACCCAAAAGTAAACTACTGAAAATTAATGTTTTTTGAATGTTCACATCTTGTTTTTTTTTGTTTTCTTTATTTGATGATGCAAAGATGCACCACAAAAAAAGGGGGTTTTGCATTGATTGTATTGTTTGCAATATTTATTTGTTTTTTTTTGAAAATGTAGTGTGAA
>JBDKKX010000021.1:0-20607 GCA_039795795.1 Bacteroidota bacterium
TGATATGAACTAAAATGATTTAAAATATTGATTATTAAATAGTTATAACTTGACGCAAGTTTGCAACTTGCGTCAAGTTGTACGTTTAATTTTGTCTAATGACTTAACATTCATCATTCATCATTTATCGTTCATCACTAAAACGGCAAATCATCATCGCCATCCATATTCGGCGCGTCTGCAGCCGTCGGCAATGGCGGCTTAGAAGTCGGCATCGGTGCGTGCGGCGCAGGCGCGTGATGTGTCGCTGTCGGATGCGTTGCAGGCGCGGGCGCAGATTTCGTCGTTGGCGCGACAGGTTTTGCATCTCCGTTCACTTTATCCATGCGCCAGCAATTCAAATTCGTTAAATATTTACCATTCCACTCCCGTCCGCGCAAATTGAACTCCACCTTTATCTCGTCTTGTTCATTAAACTTGTCCAACAACGCGCAAGCATCCTTAATCAATTGAAACTTAATCAATTGTTGATAATTGCCATCCATCATTTCTAACACAAACTCACGCGTTTGAAAAGCGGTCGCGCCTCTTGCTTCGGTAGCAAATTTTTTATGCAATTTGCCTGTAACTTCCAATGCCATATTTTTGGTCGGATCTAATTTTTAAAAAATTTATTCAAATAAGATGCGAATTTAAGTCCTTTTTTCGACTTTTTATACAAAAAAAACACCTTTATACATATTTATTTTTGCTTACTGTCGTAATAATTTTCCAACTTTTTATTGAAACTATCTAACTTAAATTCAGGACGCGCTGGGTCTTTTGCCAACGGAACATATTCATATTGTTTATAACTTTTAAACGGATTGATATTCACATAACGGCGCGGGTTCAAACGCAAATCTTGCGATAACAATCCAAATAACGATACCATTTTGTTCATATTATAATATAAACTATCATCTGCCATCAATTTCCCCAACGTTCCATCTCCATTTTTCAAACGGGTTGTCATTACATTCAAATCAGCAACGGCTTTATCCGACGCTTGCAATGTTTTTTTCAATTGATTTACCACCTCATTCGCGCCATCCGTCGTTTTTTTCAAATCTAATTGCTTCAAATTACCCGAAAAACCTTCTGCATTCGCAATCACATTGCGAATTTGTTCATTAGAAGCCTTCAAATTGCCCGAAACCGATTCCAAATTTTTCAAAATCGCATCCATATTCCCTGAAGTCGCGCTTACTAATTGGTTCATCCCCGCCGTCGTTTTCTGCAAATTCTTCACACTGACCTCAATTTCCGTAAACATTTTGTTGATTCTGTTATTCGGATTTTTGAAATCCGCGTTGATAGAGTCCGAAAGTGCTTTATATTCGCTTTTAACCTCGCCCAAATAACTCCTAAATTGTTCCGTCGGCAACATCGAGGAAATTAAACCTTTCGACGCACCTTGCAATTTATCTCCATCTATCGCACAATCAACGCCTTGACACGCTTTCACAAAAGTCAATTCCACCGCACTGCCGCCCATTGCGCCATTCACAAAAATTGTTGCCAAAGCATTTTTAGGAATTCCTGGATTATTGCTAATGTTTATAATCAAAGATGGTTTTCCTTCCTCAAAATGGATTTCCTTGACCGAACCAATCGTCGCCCCTTTATAAAAAACAGGCGCGGAAGCCGCAATTTGTTGAACATTGTCATACGGAATATGCAAATCGAGGGTTTTACTCAATACATTCATGCCTTTCAAAAAACGCCAACCAAAAGGAATGATGACTGCCAAAACCACAAATGCAAAACAGCCAATCGCAGAGGCTTGTTGTTTTTCTTTGGATAGTGCCATAAATGCTTAATTTTGAATAAGTTACAATTTTTGTTTGATAGCTATGTGTTTGAATCAAGGTCGCACACCTAACAGGTTTAAAAAACCTGTTAGGTGTAACGAAGGTCGCTCGCACACCTAACAGGTTTAAAAAACCTGTTAGGTGTAACGAAGGTCGCTCGCACACCTAACAGGTTTTTTAAACCTGTTAGGTGTACTTAACCCTCATTCAAACTATTTATGTTTCTTTTTCTTTGGTTCCGTTTTCTTTTTTTCGACCGTTGGAATAATTTCAACCTCTTTTTTATACTTTTGAAAAGCGTTAAAAATCGCATCCGTCAAATGTTCTTGCCCTTTTTCATCGCTGATATATAAACCTTCCGTACTATGATTCAAAAAACCCGTCTCAATCAAAATGCTTGGCATAGCAGTTGCCTTTAATACCATGAAACCCGCTTGCTTCACACCGAGACTATTGCGGTCAATTTCCTGCATTTGTTCCTCCACGAGTTGCGCGAGTCGAACGCTATTTTCCAAATAATTGTTTTGAATTAAGTTGAAAATAATATACGCTTCCGTACTCAATGGGTCAAAACCTGCATATTTTTGTTTATAATTTTTTTCTAATAAAATCGAAGCATTTTCCCGTTTGGCAACCTGCAAATTCGCTTCTTTTTTATGCAAACCCAACGTATAAGTTTCCGTTCCATGAACAGGATTCCCGTCGGTGGAATTGCAATGAATCGAAATAAACAAATCCGCTTTAGCCTTGTTCGCAATATTAGCACGTTCGTCGAGTTCGACAAAAACATCCGTCGAACGCGTATAAACAACCTCTATATCTGGAAATTTTTTTTTAATTTTGCCGCCAAGCAATAATGCCATTTTCAATGTATTATTTTTCTCATAATGTGTAACGGATTTCTTTTCCTTGGTTTTGCTAATAATGAACGTACCCGAACAACCTGCATCATGTCCGCCATGTCCTGCATCAATCACCACTTTTTTAAGGCGGTATTCCGAAGCGAGCAAATTTTTTTTATCTTTGCCGTCCGTTAAAAAAACGTTAAAGTTGGCTGTTTTGATGCTTTGCGCGGGCAGCAAACTTATGAGAATCGTTGTTAGAATTAGAATAAAATTTCTCATACCAAGTTAATTGATGATTTCAATGATAGATTACGCCACAAAAGGAGGGAAAACTTGCAAAATGTTGGTTTGAATTGATTTTTAAACAAAAAATCAACCAAAATCCGCTTTTGCAACCTCAAAACAATCCTTTTTTATTTTTCAATTGCTCTTGAATGGACAAAATTACAAAATATAGATTTGCAAAATCTGCACTCCTCTTTTTATTTTTTTGCGCGGGTCTCGCAACCAACGGCTGGGCGCAAAGACCGACGTTGTTCGGAGGCAATTTATCGGATTCCACCCGCAATCGGTCTTCGGATACGACGGCAATCGACTCCAATCGCTTGGCGGCGGCAAATATAGCGTTTTCCAAAGATTCTTTGGATGCAGAAGTGGAATATGGCGCGAAAGATTCTTTGATTTTCGATAATAGTCATCAATTAGTATATTTGTACGGGGCGGGTTTTGTCCATTATCGGAGTTTGGCGTTGACGGCGGATTATATTATTATTGATATGAAAAATAATATTGCGACCGCAGAACCGCGTACAGATACCGCAGGAAAAGTTAAAGGAGTACCGCATTTTAAAGATGGCGCGCAGGATTTTACGGCGCAAAAGATGCGTTACAATTTCCGAACCAAGAAAGGAATGGTTTACGACGTGACCACCACCCAAAGTAATGTGTATATACATGGTGGAAAATCTAAATTTGTGGGCGGGGCGACCGATACGACGCTCGCAAAAGGCGATACGACCAAACCGACAGATATTGCATATAGTGCCGATGCGATTTTCACGTCTTGCAATGCCAAAAATCCGCATTTTGGGATTCAAAGTGCCAAACAAAAAATTATTCCAAACAAATTGATTGTTGTCGGTCCCTCGAATTTGATGATTGGGGGCATTCCGACTCCATTGTGGTTGCCGTTTGGGTTCTACCCGATTACCAAAAACAAAGCCAGTGGACTCATTGTCCCACGAGATTACGAATATCGACCCGATTGGGGCTATGGTTTACAGAATTTGGGTTACTATATTCCGATTAATGACCATTATGATTTGACGATTTCTACAAATTTGTACGTAAAAGGGACTTATGGCGTGAGTTTGACCTCGAATTATAATACGATTTATAAGAATTCGGGCAATGTAAGAGTTGGTTTTAATGACCAAGTGATTGAAGATGAACATGCGCGCACGAATCGCCAACGTTCTTATGATTTTCATTGGAGTCACCGCCAAGATGCAAGAGCGCATCCAAGCATGAATTATCAAGCCAGCATTGGCATACAAACCAATAATTTTCAACGGAATACATATAGAGATTATAAAAGTCAAACGCAAAACTCGTTGAATTCAAGTGCCAATTTTACAAAATCTTTTCCCGGAAAACCGTATAATTTTTCAGCCAGTTTCGCGCATTCGCAAAATACGGCAACACGGGAAATGAATGTTACCTTACCGAATTTGAATTTTACGATGCAGACGATTTCGCCTTTCAAACGCGCAAAAGCCGTTGGAAATGAACGTTGGTATGAAAAAATTACGTTGAATTACAATTCGGAAGCACAAAATTCTGTCAAAGCGACGGATACTACTATTTTTCAAAAGAATGTTTGGCAAGATGCGCGGATGGGCGTAAAACACAATGCCAGTTCAAGTGTAAGTTTTAGGGTTTTGAAATATTTTAATTTTACACCATCCATCAGTTATACAGAATCTTGGTTTTTCAGAAGCCAAAACATAACTTTTAATCCAAATATAACGGATACTGTTCAAAGACGCATTATAAATCCTAACAACCCATTAGACTATACGATTCAAATAGATACGCTTCGTGCGGGGCGGGTGGACACGAGCATTAGTCGCGGTTTTTACCGAGCTTATCAATTCAATACAGGCGTTAGTTTGAGTACGATTTTGTTTGGAACGTTGAATTTTGGAAAGAAATCATGGCTACGAACCTTGCGACATACGATGACTCCGAGTGTCAGTTTTGGCTATTCACCCGATTATTCGCAGTATTCAAACAGCGTTCAACGCGATTATCGGATTGGACGAAATCAACCTGTTTTGTACAATCGCTTTGACGGGGCGGCTTACACTGCGCCCACAGGAGTCAAACAAATGAGTTTAAATTATAGTATATCGAATTTATTTGAAGCAAAATATTTCTCCAAACGCGATTCGGCAGAGAAAAAAACGCATTTATTGGAGGCAATTAATTTAAGTGGCGGTTATAATTTCGCAGTGGATTCGTTTCGATGGTCGCCTGCGGGCTTTAGTACAGGGACGAATTTGTTTAAAGGATTGACTACGGTGAGCGTTAATGGGAGTTTAGATTTTTATGATATGACGGCTAATGGTTTGAGAAGCAAGACTTTACTCATTACAAATAAAAAATTTCCTGCACGCGTTACAGCACTTACAGTCAATGCGAGTACGAGTTTTAGCGTTGGGCAATTGCGCGATTTATTGACAGGGAAATTGACTTCTAACGAAGTGCAATCTTCTTCTGCGGCGGCAAGTCAGGAAAAAACCAATGGAAAAAGTCCACAAAAAATATTGGAAGAAGAATCTTTGGTGGATTTAGTTCAAAATTGGCGGATAAATCACAATTTTGGGCTTGCTTTGGGGACGGCGAATGGAAGAGATTCGTTCAGAACGACGGATAATCGCCTTTCGACGCAAGGCGATATTAAAATTAGTAAAAATTGGCGGATTACGGTCAGTAATATTGGTTATGATTTTGTGCAAAAAAGATTGACTTTTCCTCAATTTGGATTTTATCGCGATTTGCATTGTTGGGAAATGGGCGCGACTTGGCAGCCGACGACGAATACGTATCAATTTTTCTTGCGCGTAAAACCGGGAACGTTTGATTTTATTAATCTTCCTTATAATAAAAATGGAATTGATGTATTTAAATAATGCTTTTAGCATAAGTTTCCGAATTCTTTTAAGTTTCGGAAACTTATGCTTATTGTATATTTTATCTAATTGATTTTCAATATTTTAGAAATCAACCAATGTACTCGTGTATAAAAATCATCTATTTTCCACACATCATCTATTGGGCAATATTTTTTAGCATTTGCAATTGCCATTTCAATTGCAGGAAAAAAAATAGCATACTTAATCGTGTTTTTTTGAAACCCACCTTTTTCTTGCAATAAATCACTCAGCTTTTTAGACAAATAGCTCCGAGTTGCATTCACTTTTTTATTTTCAAACAAATTTTTTAGTTCTTGCTCTGAAAATTCAACCATATCTGAAAAATGCAATAACAACCACCATTCAAAACAAGGCGTAGAAAGACAAAATTCATAACTTTTTTGACGACATAGTTGAGCAACCTCCACTAATTTGTGTATTTTTGAAGGCGTACCCAATTGATCGGCATCCAATACTAACCAAAATTCATCTCCATCCTCCCAAATAAATGTTTTTTTAAAATCATCCAACATTTTGATAATATCTTTGGGGTCACTTGCAGTCGTTATTCGCCGCAGAGGTTCTACTTTAATAGACATTCCTAAATATGAATTATTTTGAACATGATGCTTCAACATTTCAAAATAGGCGGGTTCTGTTTCCGTACCTTCCGACGCAATGACAAAAAAAGTATGTTGTTCGCGCCTTCTTCCCGCACTTTTTCGGCGCAAACCTTGATGTTTATCGCGCATCCAGTATATTTTTTTTATTTTTTTGAAAAAAATCTAATAATTGCACACTTGCAATATTAGGAATCCCGCCAAAACGACCTTGCAAATACCGTTTTTGAATTTGATTATCCCCTCTCGGCTTAAATTCTTCCAATGAAAAAACACTCGATTCACCCAAATTATTTTTCTCCACAAACCAAATTTCATCTCGGCGCAACAAATCGAAATCTAATAAATTCACATCATGCGTTGTCGCAATCAATTGACTTTCAACATTTTCGCTTGTTGCAAAAAAGATTTCTAAGATTTTTCGGGTCAATTCACCATGCAAGCTTCTATCCAATTCATCTACAATAAAAACTTTATTTTCGGCGGACAAAATATTTAACATCGGAATTAAATCCATAATCCGTTGTGTACCATCGGATTCTTCATTCAATTCAAAATCAATGGTATCATTTTCTAAACTGTTTTTAACAAAATGCTTCGTCAATAAACGGACTGTTTTCAATTCGCCATTATTTGTTTTAAAAAAAGTATATCGTTCTTTCTTCCAAGACAAATCTGCAACGACATGTACTCTATCTTGTTGCTGCAAAATAGTTTCAATTTCTTTTAAAACATTTTTTGGCAATTTAACGTCTTCAATTTCAACATTTTTAGTGGATAAACCATTAATACCTGTTTTAAAAAAATCCAACATATTATTAAATGTGTCTTGACTTGTTTTCATCTCTAATAAATCAATATGTTCAATAGAGTTGGGATACAACATTTCCAATTGATGCTCAAACCAACTATATGCTTCCATAAAAGGATTTGCATTTTTAATATTTTTAATATTTTTTCCATTTATCTCCTTGAAAAACAATTGATTATCTAAAACATCTTTCTTATAAACAGAAAAACGTGTTTCCCCTTCTTTATCTAATTTCAACTCGACCTTAATCTCTGAAGTACCATCTGCTAATATTTTTCGTTCAAAAATAGGTTTGTCTTTCGTTTTTCCAACTTCAAAAAACCATTCTTCTTTAAATTTTTTGTTCGCTAAATAAACTGAAAAACCATAAGCATATATTTTTTCGCCTACTTTGAATTCAAATTCAAATTCGGAATCTTTTTTAATATTTTCAGCATCTAATCTAAAATATTTATTATGTGTAATAGATTCTTTGATACCTTTTAATATCATATTTTGAGCAAAATCTATTGCTTTTATAAGGTTAGATTTGCCCGAAGCATTCGCGCCATAAATGATACCTGACTTCAAAATCGTGGAGCCATTGCGCCCACTCGTCGCAATAACATGACTTGAATGTTCACGCACAGCACCTGCTAACATGGAGAATTCTATTTTGTCATTGAAAGACAAAAAATTGGAACATTTAAATGTAATTAACATACTTTATTCATTTTATGTGCAAATAAAACGATTTTTTAGGGAGAATTGTTGTTTTTGCATGTTTAAATAAAGCACATCCGTTCCCGTAATTAGAGAAGCTACGGGAACGGATAGGGTTATATATTAAAATTTATAATCAATTGTTACCAAAACGCGGCGCGGCAATACAGGAATCCCCGTAAAATAAGTCGTCGCAGCATCTAATCGCATCGGATTTCCAAGCGGTTTGTCGATACGTTGCTTTATCAACAAGTTCGCATCACTGTCGGTATTATAAACCATCCGTTCTGCCATATCCGTATTCAACAAGTTTTTCACCAAAACCCCTATTTTCACAGGCGATTTCTGCCCCAGATTCACTTTCAAATACGCGCCCGCATTCAAATACCAGATCGCTTCGGGTCGTTTAAACAAATTCATCGCATCTTGATAAAAACCTGAATTTCGATTAGAATTAAGGTTAAACGACGCATTTGCAGTCTCATACGAAATATCAAAATTCCATATACCATCGGGCAAATTGGGCAATTGTTTGCCTTTTACATCAATTGCTTTGCCACCAATCCCTCCTTTTGACGGGTCATCTACAATCGGCAAACCATATAAAGAATCTGGATTCAACGAAATCGCCGAACGAACTGGTATTTTAAAATCTTTGAATGTGCCTTTTTGCAATGTATAAGACGTTGTTAACAAAAGACCTGGCACCGCAGAGGGCGCGTAAGTGAGCGATAATTCACCACCCAAAATTTGATTATTCCCAAAAGGCTTTTGAACCAAAACCGCCCCTTCATAAAGGGCAACCAATCGATTCGCAATCTGCGTGTAAAAACCTGCAACATCCATCGCTAATTCGCCCCAACCCGTTCGATAACCGATTTCACTATTATATACAATTTCATTATCTGTAATGCGCGGATTTGTAATGGGTTTCCCCAAATTATTCCAATAAGAGGCTTTCTTGGCAGCCGAATACGCATCATAATCTGGCATCCGATACGACCGAACCACATTGCCATATAAGGCAGAACGCTCATTTGTTTTGTAATTAAAACCGATTGACGCAGACCAATCTTGATGCGCTTCCGTCCGTTTCATCTCATTAATGGTGTCGGGATAAAAACCAGCAATGTTCATATGAATGCCATCGAAGCGCGCCCCCAAATTGACAATCCATTTATCTCCAATTTTCAACTCGTCGCCTGCAAAAAAACTGTTAATCGCAACCCGATATTTGTCCACCCGAGAGGCACTGCCCGCAGTCGGAGTCGCAAAAGCGGGCGGAACGAACCCTCTCAAAGTTAAATTACTCTTGTCTGGCAACATCCAACCCGTCAAAGCCCATGTGTTCGCACGATACAAACCGACGGACGTATAATTTCCAATCGTCAAATGATGTTGCGTTGCACCCGTTTGAATCGTTTTTTCAACCCGCAATTCATTCATCGCATCCGAATCATTGCCATCTCCATCAATGATGGTACGCAATTGAGATTGAGCCGCATCCGTGTAAAATGCCGAAAGTCCCAAATTTAATTTCGTCCCATGCGCATAGGACTGGTATCTTATTTTTTCGGAAAGCGTCCAAGCACCAAAAGTTTGGTTATAATTCATGCCAATATGTCCGCCATTCGCATAATTGCCTGCTTTATTGGCATCTTTAATATATCTTGTTTCTTTAACATTCGGTTGTCCATAAGGATAATTTGGAATATTTGGATTCGTCCGCGTGTATTTCAAATCATCTAAATTTTTTGAATAATAGGAATCCGTCGTTTTCCAACCTGTTTTAGGTTTCCAATCGTCCACACGGAAGGGAATATCAATCATATTTTGAATCGTCACATCCACATAATGCGCAAAAAAACGCAAACTGCCTTGGTCAAACAGATAATCTACGTTCGCACGCAGTTGTCCGCCATGATCCGCGTAGCCCAAATTGCGGAAACCTTTGTCAAAAACGTAGTAACCGCCTATATTATATCGTACTTTTTTATCACGGGATAATGGTCCATTTAAGTTTGCATCCAATTTGAAATCCATTCCATACTCGTAATTGCTCAAATTTTCTGTAACATTATTGTTATAAAGGGTTGTCCGAACCATGCCAACGTGATTTTCCCCGCCCATTTTGTTAATCATATTCACGACTCCCGCCGCAGAACCGTGTCCAAACAAGGTCGCCGCCGCCCCGCGCACTACTTCAACGCGCTCCATATTCGGATCCATCGCGATTGCAAAATCGGGCGGTCTCGAAGTGGTTGCCAAAGTCGGCAATCCGTCCATCAACAAACCCGTGTAAACCAACCCATTGCCCGTCCCGTCTGGAAAACCGCGTGTAAAAATGCCGCCGCGAAACCGACCTTGCGAATTGCGAACGTACATACCCGCTACACCGCGAATCGCTTCCGCAACACTTTCTGGTTTGAGTGTTTCCAATTGTTTCGCTCCGACGACACTAATGGCAGTCGTTGTTTGCATTTTGCGAATGGGTTGACGCGTCGCTGTAATCACTTTTTCACCCAACATATTGTTTGACATTTCCATAACTACATCCAATATTTCGGAATTAACTTTAAATGATTGCGTGTTAAAACCGACCATGGAGAAGATTAAAGTCGCATTTTTGTCCACAGTTAGCGTATATTGCCCCCTTTCATTGGTCATTACCCCATTTGTCGTGCCTTTTTCACTCACAGAAACGCCTATAAGCGTCCCTTCCACACTTGTAACAGTGCCACGAACCTTCACTTGCGCAAAAATCGGTAGCGTGAAAAGCATTGAAATTAAAAACAAAAAGTTTTTAAAGGTTTTAGTTAAAATCCTCATAAACGTGTATTGAGTTTTTGAAAAAGAAAATAGATGCTTCATAATTACAATTATACATATCTACATATATACATGTATTTTATTATGAAAATTTTATACTTCGCGATTTGTGGTACGTTGGAATTAGGATTAAATGAGATTTTTTGGGATTAAATAGGATTGATTTTTAGGATTTACAAGATTTAAAGACAATCCCCAAAAATCCTAAAAATCAATCCTATTTAATCCCAAAAAACCTCATTTAATCCAAATTCCAGCGTACCACACCATGTTAAATTTTTATACAAGAATCTTTTTTGATTATTTTTAGTTGGTTAACGAGAGGCTTACATCTTTTGAAACTGAAACGAAGTCTGTTTAACCCGACAAAGGTAATGCTATTTAGTCATTTGGACAAAAAAGGTAAAAAAAATATTTTTATTTTGCTCATCATTGTACCTACTTATACGAAAATGTGCAATAAGTGAATGATTTATTGTCATAACTCATTTGAAATCAATTTTTAATATATGAAAATAGCTGTTAATACACGTCTTTTATTGAAAGATAAATTGGAAGGCATTGGTCGTTTTACTTACGAAATCTTGCAACGCATGGTAAAAAATCATCCCGAAACAGAATTTTTATTCTTTTTTGACCGCCCTTATCATCCCGATTTTATTTTCGCGCCGAATGTTCAACCCATTGTTTTGTTTCCGCCTGCACGACATCCTTTTTTATACATGTTGTGGTTTGAATGGGCGGTTGCGCGGGCTTTGAAAAAATATCAAGTGGATGCTTTTTTGTCGCCCGATGGTTTTTTGAGCTTGCGGACAACGGTTCCGACGGTGATGGTCGTGCATGATATTGCACATACTCATTATCGGGAACATACGCCTTTTTTAGTTTATCACTATTATGCGTATTTTGTTCCGAAATTCATTCAAAAGGCGGCGCAAGTGGTTACTGTTTCTCATTTTGTCAAAAAAGATATTTTGCAAAATTTTGTATTGCAAAAAGAACCAATCGTTTGTTTTAATGCGGGACGCGCCGTTTTTCAACCGTTGAACCCGACGGATATTGAAACGGTTCGTGCGACTTATTCGGATGGAAAACCTTATTTTTTGTATGTGGGAGCTGTGCATCCGCGCAAAAATGTCGATAGATTGATTGAGGCTTTTGATAAATTTAAAACAAATACAAATGCTGATTTTAAACTTTTAATTAGTGGCAGGGTGGCTTGGCAAGCAGAAAATGTTCAAAAAGCGTATCAATCGGCGCATTTTAAAAATGATATTTTGTTTTTGGGCTTTGTAGAAGATAATATTTTGCCAAAAATGGTAGCAAGTGCCTACGCGCTGGTGTATGTCTCCTTGTCGGAAGGTTTTGGAATTCCGTTGTTGGAGGCGATGTATTGCGATGTGCCTGTGATTACTTCTAATACTACTTCAATGCCTGAAGTGGCTGGTGATGCTGCCCTTTTGGTGAATCCAACGGAGATAGCGTCTATTGCGAGTGCAATGTGTCAACTATTTGATAATCAATTGCTTAGAAATCATTTGATTGAGAAAGGGCGCGTACAACGAATGAAATTTGATTGGAATGAATCATCAGAAAAGTTATATCAAGCCGTTTGTTCGATACAAGCTTGAACTTTTTGGCACAGATTTTACAGATTGGACAAGATTTCTACAGATTTTTGTGAGTTTTAGAAATTTACAAAAATCTGTGGAAACCTCGTCTAATCTGTAGAATCTGTGACACCCCTTTTTTGTCATCACTCAAAATCGGTAATTCGCTCAATAATATCTTTCAAATTAGCATATTTTTCCAAAATATAGGGAATCGTATCCAATCCCGTATTAAATTTTAAAATATAAAAATAAATACCCACCAATTCGCCTTGATTCAACGGTTCCGAAGTCGGTTGCGTCGAAATGACAAGGGCAATGCCCACTAATACCGCTACAACCACTTCCATAATCCCAAAATTATACGCTTGCTGGTCGGAAATCTTGATTTGCCACTTTCGGAGCGATTCATAATGTTGTTGGATGCGCGTTTGGTCAAAAGTTGCAATCGTATTGACTTGGTTTTCCAACTCATTATTTTTCTCATGTGTCAAAACGCTCATTTTTTTTCCGTAATATTTACTCAAAATCGAAATCGGAATCAGCGTCACCATACACAATAACACAACTTTTACATCATAAAAGTACAGCAAAACCAACGAACCAAAGATGTTATACACCGCTTCCAACACATAAACCAAGTCATATTCCAAAAAATCGGTCAATTCTCGGGTCAAAGTAGAGTGTGCACTCAATCTTGAAATATCTTCTTGCTCCGTTTTCTCCGACAAGAATTTCAACATGATTGCATTGTAAATTTTTGAATATGTACGCGTATCATAACGCATTCGGATTACGCCTACAATGACCCATAAACTATGCAATCCTAAAAAAATAAACAACGATTTATAACTACCCACCATTAAATCATTGACGGCTTTGCCAATGAAAAGGGGTTTTAATAAATCTCCATTCATCTCCAAAGTGAACAAGATATACGTTATAATTAGTTTATATTTATGCTCATAAATGATTTTTTTTAAATAACCCGGATTCGTGCTTTTCATGCTTTTGCTGCTCGCGTTGTAATAGAATTGTTGCGCGTTCCTTGAATGAATTTTCGGCAATGGGGACTGCCGCAAGTGCATTCAAAAGGTTCTATGGTGTCGTCATATAAATTGGCGTAATCAAACGTCAATTCATCTCCTGATTTAATATCGTGTAAAGCGATTAAATTCAATCCATTATATATGGTATTGGGTTGACAACTATGATTTTGAGGTGCCCATTGATTTGGATTATCATCCCAGAGAATGAAAACTTCTTTTGAAATGGGGTAAGCATAATGTTTAAAAATAGCGATTTCTTTTTCCGTCCAATGTTTTTCAACAAATCGTTTGGTGATGATGCGTTGCGCTTTGCCCTCGAAATCAAAAATAATTTCATTCTTTTTTAAAAAACGCGTCGCAAAAATGCCATATCCATTCAATGTATTGCCTTTTACTTGATATTTTTTTTGTTTGGCGGCGTGTCGAGCAATGCCTTCTGCAATAATATGTTTTAAAAAACCTGCTTTCCCCATAGGGTCGTATTGCAAAATATAATCTGCCGAACCTTCATAACCGTCTTCGTAAAAAACGGAACAGGTGAAATTGGCTTCTAAAAAATAGACATCGCCTTGCGCGTCCACTCGAAAATCCATGCGCGCATAGCCGATGCCTGCAAAACCTGTGAAAATTTGCGCGGCGGCTGTTCTTAGTTTTTGTTCTAAAATCGGGTCGTCGCAAGGTACATTCACGTCAGTATGCAATTCTGAGGTTTTCAGCGCGTAGGTTTTGAATTTTTTATCTGCTGGAAACCGATATTCGACGGGTTTAAAGGTGGTACACGTATTCAAAGGCATCGCATTTGCCGCGACAAGGACGGTAAATTCTCGTCCTGCAATGTATTCCTCAATTAAAATTTCGTCAAAATCAACTTTTTTTAAGGATTGAATTTTATTTTCCAATTCTAATACATTGTTTACCAAGGAGTTATCGTCAATACCGAGACTGTCTCCTGCTTTGGCAGGTTTGACAAATAAAGGGAAATTCAATTT
The DNA here is from genome assembly GCA_039795795.1 of Bacteroidota bacterium. Classification (GTDB taxonomy): domain Bacteria; phylum Bacteroidota; class Bacteroidia; order Chitinophagales; family Saprospiraceae; genus JAAFJT01. The sequence continues at coordinate 14,446 of JBDKKX010000021.1, forward strand.
GCGCACTTGATGTGCCATATCCGAAATCACATTCGTTTCTACGAAATGAGGCGTTTTCACCCCCGCGCAATAGGCAACATATTTCATCAAGGTTTTTGGCGGGTCATATAAATGCGTATTCGGTCCCGTGTAAGGCAGATTCAACAAATCAAACGTGTAAATGACATCAATAGACGGCACCGACCAATCCAAATAGCCTTCGCAGAGGTTTACATAAATGTCATAATTCGCTTTTTTCAACTGTTTAAGTTGTTGATAAGTCGTTAATTTGTTCAAAAATATGTGTTCTACGGTGTCATTAGGCAACCATTTGGATAAATTACGCGGCGGGTCATAATTTTTATAATCCACATCCGTCGTAGAATAATCGGGTTGCAGTACGCAAATTTTCATTTTTGTAAGGGTGCTGGTAAAAAAACGGTGTAAGTTACAGTTAAAAATTGAATGCGTAGGACGATTGGAACACAGATAATACAGATTTTACAGATTTTCACGGATTTTTTTTGAACTCCTGCTCTAAATCCAAGCGAAAAATCAAAAAAATCCGTGAAAATCTGTAAAATCTGTATCATCTGTGTTCCAATTGTCCTACAACGACCCGTCGTTGCAACGCGTCTTCCAAAATCGCAGTGATTAATTCTGTAAATGTTTTATGACTATAACGCAAAATCGCTCCAATCGACGTGAAATTTTCATCATCACTCAACCCACATTGCGCATTCACCTCTAAAACATATAATTGTTGATTTTTTTTATCCATCCGAATATCCAATCGACCATAGCCAATACCCTGAGTCGCCTGATACGCTCGAAGGCTCAACGCCTGCAAAAGCGGAATCAATGCAGGTTCAACCGACGCATATTCATACAAATTGCCGCCATCGGGCATCGGCGTTTCCGCATCGTAGGTTTCCCAAAGTCGGTCAAACGATAAAAATTGCTCTTTTTCAGGCAAAGAAGCGTGAAAAACACGTTCCACAGGTGCGTAAAACTGAATTTTATCGGGCATATCCGCCGAACCCACTAAAAGCGTCGTAAATTCTCGCCCTTTGATAAACTGTTCCGCAATCAAACCATCACCATCCAATTTCCAACCCCGATACCCTTTTTGAATTTCGGTTAAAATATTTTCCAACTCAGCTACTGTATTCACGACGTTTTTGATAGTCAAACCCATGCTTCCCGCCGAAATCGCAGGTTTTACAATCGCCGTATCCCCAATTTTGTCAAAAATCGCCGCATCCACCTTCCCATCCAAAATCACCCAATTCGGCGTAGCCACTTGATGCGCATCAAACGCCTTTTTCATCGTGATTTTGGAAGTCGTCACATCATAAAAAAACGCATTTGAACCCGTGTAAACCACCTCGTGCGCATCCAACGCATGAATGACAGAAACGCCCGGTCCCCCATTCAATTCATCGCCATCACATAAATTCAACACAATATTTTTTTTTTGCTTTGCCGCTTTAACCCGCAACACATCCTGCTCAAAAGATTGCATCGTCACATTGACCCACTCCCAATCGCAACCAATAGCTGCAAAAACCTGCGTGTATTCCGCAATACTTTGCGTGTAATCACAATAATATTGAAGATTGGGGTCATCCGTCTCAATAAAAGGCGCGAAAACCCAAATTTTATAACTATCTTTTTGTTCCAGAAAGCTCATAAAAGCTATTTTGCTAATTTTTGTTGAATAAATTCAGTAAACTGATATTGCGTTCGCTGCACCGCAGACAAGTATTTCGCGCCCGCCACCCTACCGACGCAATGCACGCTGCCGCAATGACAATCAAACGGCGCGCCCATATCCCATTCCGCAGAAGGATAAAAAAATGTAATTTCTTCCCCATGCGTAATCGGTTTAATACAAACCAATTGTTGATGTTCTGTATCAAAAAAAGCATTCGGTTCGCAACTATGATTAACGCATTCCAAGGCGTGTGGTAACAATTCTACATGTCGTTTTTCACCAATTTGAACGGTCATCCGAGACGGATTTTCTTGAACACTCGTCCAATGAAAAGGACTAATCACGTCATGGACGCGAAACGATTTCTGTGCGAACAAAGAGCGATTGCCCATCGCATCGGAAATAATTTTTACAGAATGATGTAACATCTTTTTATTTGATTTTAATTGTCTTATTTGGACGCAATATTAAGAAAACGGTTTAAACTATCTTCATTTAGACGCAAAAATAACATTTTAAATCCGTTGCGAAATGCTATTTGCGCATGGGATAATCCATCACCGCTTGCACAAATGGAAAATTAATCAAAGCCGCTTTGACGATTTCGGAACCGCGCTGCCGACTCGCCAATTGTACATAATAATGGTCTGGAATTTCTTTTTCGTGGATAATGCCCCCGCGTTCCGTGATAAAACGAGCAATTTTATTCAAATCTGTCCCTTTTTTGAACCGCAAAGCCACTTCCAAAAGGTCTTCTCCTTCATAACTATTCGCGCCCGATTGCATGCTGACCACCCGACTTTGGTGCACCAATTCGCCACTCGATTCCAACGCATCAATGATTTCGCGCGTTTTGATTTCAGCCGTTTTGCGAATCACTTCGGTTGCCTGCACAATGCTCATCTCTTGAAAACTATTGCGATACATATAACGCATTGTTATCAAGGGTAAATGTTGCACCACGCCATTCACGAAAAAAATCTGTGAAGCAGCACTCATTTCATCCATCACCGTTTGTGGGGGAATGGTTGCCGAAACCTTCACATTATACAAATACCAAGGCGCATTCGTCGTGATGCGCTCCGTATAACGCTGCATCAACCCTTGAATTTGCTTCGTATTCGCTTTGAAAAGGTCACATTTAGGATTGTAGGGCACTTCATCCAGCAAATTCGCAGGATTTTCCCAAAAATCAATCAACCATAATGCTTGACATTGTTGAACATTATAGGCTTTGTTTTCTTTAAAAAGCACTTCCGCATCCGTCACAAGGTCTTTTTCGCTCACCACATAAACCAAATTTGGCGCACTGAGGCGACTTTCTTGTAAAGTGCTGGGGCGAATCAACATAGAATTAGCTTTTTGTGCTACTGCGATAACCCCATTTAGCATCCACAGGGTCGAAAGAAAAAATGAATATATGTTTCTCATCAGGAGTTTGTCGAAATGATTTGTCTTTTCTGACGGCAAATCTTAGTCTTTTTTGGGAGAAATAAAAGTTTTAAAGCAAAAAAAGTTTTAAAATTTCAATATTTTAGATGCCAACCACCTGTTGTGTGTTTCAAAATGCAAATTTCGATGGTCTTTCCGAGCGTTTCGCTAAAAACAAATTTTTAATTATTTTATATAATACTTATTATTATAAATAATTATAATATTTGACACGTACCACAAAGCAGTATATATTTACAGCGACATTCACATAAATTGGGCAACTTATAAAACCCAAATACAGTGCATCTATATTTTTAAAACCAAAAAAACAAAAAATGGAAGCAATCCTAAAAATTTTCGAGCACAATAACTCTTTAGCATGGGTCATTGGAGCAATCATGACAATTGCCGTAGCCTTGATATCAAGGAATACCAATCTGTTTTCAGAAAACAAAACGTTTTTCATTGTTTTGTTGGCTATTGTGTTGGTTTCTTCAATGCATTTAGTGAATATTTTCTTCCCAAATCAACCCGTTCTAAAAAATGGACTGACGCAAAAGGGAGAAATACCCGTTAAAGCAGATAGTCCAACGGTTACAACGGTTAACCCAAACAAACCCCAAACACCCAGCAACGGGGGGAACCATCACCCAAAACCAGCTGGTAACGATAGAAAAGCGAACCAACCACCACCCAAAGATCCCGTTTACATGCCTGTCATCCAAACAAACGCGTTTGTAGGAACGTGGAAAAATACAAATCCAAACTCAAATAACTGTAAAAAGTTGGTGTTTGTTATTGATGGTGCTGATACAAGAGTGCAGATAACAAGCCGTGATAGCGCAGAGGTAGGTAATTTCATTACAGTTGCTAAATCTCCTAAAGAATTGTTTCTTAAGCAATTCACTTATGGCGCGAACAAATACGATAATGTGAAATTCACAATTCAACCTGACGGCATATTGAATATGGCTTATCATGCCACTGTTACAGATGGTCGCCAATTTGATATTAATGATGACCAGTTTTCAAAACAGCTACGCTAAAAATAGAATTGTTATTCATCGAAGTAGTGGAGTAAAAATAAGCTATCGTTAAAAAATTGCGTCAATGTGGAAAATTGACGCAATTTGTGGCGCAACCGTTTGGAAAGTTTGAAACCATCCAAACGGTTTTCGTGTTGCGATGCTGGATAATTTTATGGCGCAAAACGCAATTTATGGATACTTTTGGATAATTTTATGGCGCAAAACGCAGTTTATGGATACTTTTGGATAATTTTATGGCGCAAAACGCAGTTTATGGATACTTTTGGATAATTTTATGGCGCAAAACGCAGTTTATGGATACTTCTGGATAATTTTATGAAATAAATCATGTTTTTTCGTGAAAATTCGAGTCGTTAAAAGTAGGTTATGATATTGCCAATCTTTTCTAACTTTACGCCTCAAAAAGTTAAAAGAGCAATGATAAATTTAATGTCTGATACGGTCACGAAGCCCACCGCAGGGATGCTTCGGGCGATGTTTGCGGCGGAAGTCGGTGATGATGTTTTTCAAGAAGACCCAACCGTGAATCGGCTTGAACAAACGCTTGCTGAAATGTTTGGCAAACAGGCGGCACTTTATTGTCCAAGCGGCACAATGTCTAATCAACTTGCCATTAAAACGCATACGCAACCGATGGATGAAATGATTTGTGAAGAAACTTCTCACGTTTTCCAATATGAAAATGGGGGTTATGCGTTTCATTCGGGCATTGCGGTCAATTTATTGCAAGGTAAGTTTGGTAAAATCACGGCAGCACAAGTTGAAGCGGCGATTAAGCCAGAATATGATTGGTTGCCGCGCACTCGATTGGTCGTTTTGGAAAATACGGGCAATAAAGCGGGTGGCAGTTACTATACTTTGCCAGAAATTGACCCGATAACGGCATTATGTCGGCGGCGCGGGTTGAAATTGCATTTGGATGGGGCGCGAATTTTCAATGCTTTGGTCGAAACGGGGGAATCTACGCAGGAAGTGGGGAAGCGATTTGATAGTATTTCGGTTTGTTTGTCGAAAGGTTTGGGTGCGCCAGTGGGTTCTGTTTTGTTGGGCGATGCGGATTTCATTAAAAAGGCGCGTCGGATGCGCAAGGCTTTTGGCGGCGGGATGCGACAAGCGGGTTATTTGGCGGCGGCGGGTTTGTACGCACTCGAAAATCACATTCCGCAATTGAAAAAAGATAATGATCATGCAAAATTAATTGGAAAAGTGTTGGCAACGATTCCAATGATTGAAAATATTCGCCCAATTCAAACGAATATTGTGATTTTCGATGTCCAATTGCCTATGACGGGTGCGCAATTTTTGGAAAAATTGCTTGAAAAAGGCGTGAAAGGTTCTCTTTTTGGCGTTCAAACGGTGCGATTTGTGCTTCATTTGGACGTTACCCCTAAAATGGTCAGCCAAGTATGTAATATATTATCCAATTTTAAATCCTAAAAAGATGGTGCAAACAAAAGGAAGTTTTGAAATTATACCTTATAATAGTACGCTAAAAGCGGATTTTAAAACTTTAAATGTCGAGTGGATTCGCAAATATTTTAAAATTGAGCCTGAAGATATTCGGGTTTTGGATTTTCCAGAAGAAAATATTATTAATACAGGGGGCGCGATTTTTTTTGCGATGGTGCATGGGGAAGCCGCAGGTTGTTGTGGTTTGCTTGCGGAGGAAGGCGGTGCAGTGCTTGAATTGGTTAAAATGGCGGTTAAACCTGCATATCAAGGGTTGAAAATCGGGGAAGCACTTTGCGTACACGCGATTGAGTATGCTCGAACGCAAGGGGCGCGGGAAATTTATTTGGTTTCCAATCGAAAATTAGCACCTGCTTTGGGGTTGTATCGCAAAGTTGGGTTTGTGGAAGTGCCCATAACTGCTTATGATTTAGCCCTTTTTGAACGTTGTGATATTAGAATGAATATCGAATTTTAATCAATTGACTACTTGGAATTCGGATTAAATGGGATTTTTTGGGATATTTCATTAGA
>JBDKKX010000022.1:0-20189 GCA_039795795.1 Bacteroidota bacterium
GAGGAGGAAAATTATCTAATAGTTTGTAAATAATGGCTTTTAATGCTCGAAAACGACGCACAATATGTTCAAAATCCGTTTGATTGTCCAAAAAATACCCCCTTGAAAGGGCATAACGATTGCCTTCAAGCGTCAAAAAAGTCCAATCTCGACCAATATTAAATGCACCATATAACACAGGAAACCGATAACCCGCCTCTAAATTAAGTTGATGTGCAGCGACCAAAGCAATTAAAGTTTGTCCTCTGGGGTCATTTGTTTTTTGCTTTGGCTTATATTCCTGCATACAAAAATAAGGCAAAGTGGGTTCAAATTCGCCTTTTGCGACTATCAAATCGGGTCTGCCTAAAACGTTAATCAGCTTATTTTGAATGGTTTTCACTTGACATTTAACAGTCATTTCGCTAAATGTAGAAAATGTTGGATTATCTACATTTGCAACCAATAACATCGGTCCCAATAATTTTAATTTAATATCCCCCTCACTCCAAAAAGCAACCCTTCGTTTGCTATAGGCTATAATTTCTTCGATGCGCTCCGTATCATGTCGATTTAACTCAATCGGCATATCCATCCACTCCGTCAAGGAGGGCAATGTTTCGGCATCCTGAAAACCAAAAGCATCATGCACCAGTTGAGTTGTCCAACTGCTAAAATCCCCCGGATATTTCATCTTTTGTTTCTTTTTAGGATTAAAAAAGCAAATATAAAGACAAAATGCGTCCATTGGTTAAAATGGACGCATTTTATTTTTCAAAACGATTTTTCCAACGTGAAGCCAAAAGTGGAACCTGCCCCTTCCGTACTCCGCCAATGCACACTCTGTTTATGGGCTTCAATAATATGTTTAACGATTGCCAACCCAAGACCCGAACCACCCGCTTCCCGCGAACGACTCTTATCGACTCGATAAAAACGGTCAAAAACATGTTTCAAATGATGCCGCGCAATCCCAATTCCATTATCCGACACCTCTATCAAGACAATTTTATCCATATCATAAAAGCCAATCTTGGTTTGCCCATTATCTTTCCCATATTTAATAGAATTATTGATAAGGTTCATCAAAACTTGCCGAATCGATTCCCTATCTGCCCGAACCATCCAACCATTACTCGCCCCTTCCTTAAAAACCAATTTAATACCGCGCCCCTTCGCTTTCAATTCCATATCATCCATAACCTCCTGCGTCAGTTTCTGAATATCAAAAGTCTGCAAATCCAAGTGCATTTCGCCCGCATCCGATTTTGAAATCGCTTGCAAATCTTCCACAATCGTTTGCAAACGTTCTGCATTTTTAGCCGCTTTTTGCAGATAAGAAAGATTCACATTTTCATCATGAATCCCACCATCCAACAACGTATGCAAAAAACCTTGAATATTAAAAATCGGCGTTTTCAATTCATGTGAAACATTGCCCAAATAATTGCGTCGATAGGCTTCCAATTCTTGTAAAGTCTTGATTTCTTGGTCTTTATGCGCCGTCCACTCATCCACTTTGCGCTCGACTTCGTCTAAATGATGCGGCATTTCTGCATCTGCGTTCTTATCACTCGTTATTTTTTTATATATCAACTTAATTCGATTGTCAATAAATTTTTCCGTAAAAAAATAAACAATACCGAAGGTTGCCAAACCAATCACAGAAGGCATCAACACGAGGCGTAAAACAGCACCCATATCCGCAGCAAACCATTCCAAAAGGCTTGTTATCAAAAAAACGATTAATGTAATAAGCGCAGCCGCGTATAAAGCAATACGACGAGGCGTTGGATTTTTCAGCATGATAACGAAGATTCAAATGAAGGCTGAACGGTCAACTTCATCTTTTTTAAATTTAAAATTCAAATGCTCACAATTTAGCAGCGCAAAGATAATTTTTTTTCTGTAAACAAATCAAAAATCAAACTTATAACCTACGCCTTTCAACGTTTTGATATAATCTTGACCAATCTTTTCGCGGAGTTTCCGAATGTGAACATCCATCGTTCTGTCGCCTACTATAACGTCGCTGCCCCAAATTTTAGTGTAAATCTCCTCTCTCGTAAACACTTTTCCCGGTTTCGACACCAATAACCATAGTAATTCAAACTCTTTGCGCGGCAATTCAATGATTTCTTCGCCCCTTTTCACCAAAACCGTCTCTTTATCAATTTCCAAATCCGCAATTTTAATCACCGCGTGTTCATCCGCTTTCCGACGACGCAAAAGGGCTTGTATCCGACTTAACAACACTTGTGGTTTAATCGGTTTGGTAATAAAATCATCTCCACCCGCGTCCAACGCTTGAATTTGAGTCATATCTTCATCTCGTGCGGTCAAAAAAGCAATCAAAGTATGTTTCAAATGCGGATCCGACCGAATATGACGGCAGGTATCTATTCCGTCCATAATCGGCATCATAATATCCAAAAGGATAATATCTGGGCGTTCTCGTTCTGCCACTTTCAAAGCAGCGTTGCCATTTGAAGCGGTTAACACCTCATATCCGTGCTTTTTAAGATTATAACTCAAAAAATCGAGTATATCTTTTTCATCGTCCACCAGTAGAATCTTTATCATAGCGGCAAAATTAGAATACTATCCTGCTACTTAGCCTTCCATTTGTATTAAGAAATTATTAATTTTTTTTCGGAAGTTGTAACAAAGAATCTCGTTTTTCAATCCGAAAAGTTACTTTTTTGTAAATCATCTCCATTAATTTGGGGCGGCGCGCCAACCAGCCCATCGTTGTATCGAATTCTGCTTCCGTCACCCCGTGTTTTTTGAAAATCTGAGTCGTGTACATTTTGGCTAAACTGTCCCGAATCGGTTCTGCTTCCGTCTCAACGGATGCTTCTGCTATATGCAAATCCGATAAAAGGGTTGCCAATTTTTCTTCTGACATCGCCATACCCGACTGTCCAGCGTCTTTACAGCCGAATCCGACGGCTGTAAAGATTAAAATCCAATACAAATATTTTTGAATCATTTTTGAACTTTTAGCTCTTTTGGAAACCATTTATGGACGACTTTTGCGGTTGTTCCATTGAAATCTGCCCAATTTTTCACGTCTGCCTTGATTTGAACAATGCCACAGGTCGAAATGTTGTCGATGAAATCCGTTGTGAACAAATTGGCAAAATGCGTAAACGTTGGATTGTGACCAAACAAACAAATCGTGTTTAAATCATCGTCTAAATCCTGAACTAATTGTTGAATATCTTCGACTTCCGCCTCGTAAATGGCTTGGCGTAGGTCGATGTGATTTTTGGGAATCCCAAACGCTTCTGCAAAATAGCCCGCCGTCGTTTGAGCGCGATTCGCAGGACTGGAAATTAAAATATCGGGTTCTATGCCCCTGCTCGCCAAAAATGCACTCATTCGGGGCGCGTCGCGCAAGCCGCGTGTCGATAATGGACGGTCAAAATCGCGTAAACCGATGTTTCCCCAATCGGATTTAGCATGTCGAACTAAAAATATAGTTTTCATTTTCCTTGATTTTGTAGGTCTTGGAATTCGGATTAAATTGGATTTTTTTGGATTAAATTGGATTGATTTATTGGATTCTTAGGATTTTAATGGGATTTAGGTTACACTTTTGGATACATTAGGATACGAATGGATGTACGGATTTTACGGATTTCACCGATTGGTACGGATTTTTGAAACCCGAATGCTTGGTTTTAAGCAAAAAAAATAAAAAAAATCCGTACCAATCGGTGAAATCCGTAAAATCCGTACATCCATTCGTATCCCAATGTATCGTAACCTAAAAATGAAAAATCCCATTAAAATCCTAAAAATCCAATAAATCAATCCAATTTAATCCCAAAAAAATCCCATTGAATCCTAATTCCAGCACTCAATATGATTTAATAATTTTATGCACAGAGGACTGTTCTCCAGCCTCCAATTTTAACATATAAATCCCAACAGGCAATGTTCCGAATTGCCATTCTATTTTGCCTTGAACCGGAATCCATTCTTTTTGTAAAACAGCTTTTCCGACCCCATTAAACAACGTTCCATTTACTTTTTGATAGCTATTTCCTTGAAAATCAATGGTTAATAAATGATCCACAGGATTTGGATAAACCGTCGCAGGCAAAGCATGAACGGTTTCCTCCGTCGCGTCGCAATAACTAACCAAATTCGTCAGCCCGCCAAACGCAGCAACCACCCGATATTGAGCAGGCAAACTCAAATTCGGGTCTGCCCAAATGCTATCCGCGCTAAACGGCAAAGTAATCATAAAACTGTTCGCAACCCCTGTAATATTCAACCTTAACAAGGTATCTTGCCCCATTTTACTCTTAATCCGCACAGGAATCGGAATTTCATAACTCGGGACAGAAGCATCCGAAGTCGTTTGTCCCACCGTTAGATGAAATTGATTCGGTGTCCAAGCCGCCCGACAAGCCATTATCATAAACGTCGGGTAACCTTGTCCATAAAACCAATCGGCAAAAAACCGCGTCAAATCTTGCCGACTTGTCGCCTCAATATGCCTTTTTAAATCCTTTGTCCCCGCATAACCGTGCATCAATTGCGGGTCGCGCAAATAATTTTGAACGCCAGCAAAAAAAGCACTATCGCCCACTTTCCACCGCAACGCATGTAAAACATACGCTCCTTTATTATACGTCAGCCGAGCATCAAAAATGCGATTTACACTCGTCGTATCCTCCACTCGAACCGAACCGTTTCCTTGCGAGAGAACGGAACTCAGCGTCTGTTGTTTCCACGTATTCCAATAAACTCCATTATATAAACGTTCGTAAGTCAAGCCCGTTAAATAAGTTGCAAAACCTTCATTCAACCAGATGTCCTGCCAACTGCCACAAGTCACCATATCCCCAAACCATTGATGCGCCAACTCATGCGCGACCAAACTTTGGTTTAAATTCGCCATAAAACTCATGGTTTGATGCTCTTCGCCGCCGCCCCAGCCCCATTGCGCATGCCCATATTTCTCTTTTTTGAACGGGTAAGGCGCAAATAAGGAATCATAAAGCTGCATAATGGGAATAATTTCAGGCGATTTTAACCGCGCCGTTGACAAATATTCGGGATAAACATAATTTAAACAATTCAACGTATCGCCGCGCAAAGGTATTTTTTCCGTAAACTCAACGTAATTGGTCACTGCAATCGCTATCAAATAAGGCGTTATAGGATACCGATGCTTCCAATGAACTATTGTTGACATCGGATCGGGCGCGAATTCAGACATCAAAACGCCATTAGATGCCACTTTGTTGTCTTTGGGCACTTTAACAACGATGTCTATAGAATCTACCTTATCTTTCAAGTCCAATTTAGTAGGCCACCAATCCCGCGCACCATAGGGTTCGGAAAGCGTCCAAAGGATCGGCGCGCCATTATGCGTATTCGTTGCAAACGAACCAAAACCAGTGTTAGGAGGAATGCCTTGATAATAAATCTGGATAGAATCCAAATTACCCATTATAATTTGTGGAGATAGATTGACTTCAAGTATTTTATTGGGCAACTGTGCGTAACTAACCAACTGATTGTGAAAGCGGATGCTATCCACTCGCAACACCGTATCCAAATCAAAAGTCATTTTATCCATCTTTTCCAACGCTTTAAAATACGTCGTCACCGAACCTTTGATGTAACGCACCGAAGGATTCACTTCCCAATAAAAACGATGGTATTTAACATCATAATTTGCGCCTGCACCCGTCGGCGCAAAATTTTCAAGCCCAGCCCGCGCTTGTTTTTCCCCATTCACAATCTCTTGAAGCATAAAAAAATTATCCGAAGGCATTTGTGCAACAACTTCTAACGATAACAATAGACCACTCCACAAAATTATTTTTTTGTAAAAAGACATTTTGACGAATTTTTAATTTTGAAACGCAAATATATAAAAAAAAAGTCGGCATTTCTTGCGAAAAACCGACTGATGTTTTTTGAAATTATAAAGAAACGTTTTTGGGGGATTGGGTTTTCAAACCTGTTTTTTGGGATAAAAATATATTAAAACGCTATAAAATAACCAACACTTGTCGCAAAACCTTTTGAATAAGTGGCTGCCTTTTCGTTTTAAAACAAAAAATAATTCTGAATATTTTAAGTTTATTTTTTGAATATATTTTTATAATATAAATAATTTAAGAATGTGACAATATTTTTTTAATAAAAATATCTGTTTATTAAACACCTAATAATCAACCGACAACATATATTTATTGATTCACAAATTCAATAAAACATTCATTTACAAGTATTTATGTTAAAATTAAAGCGAATACTAACTCATTTTTGGTACTGTCTTTGGAAAAGAAGCATCAGAACCATTCCAATTAATCATTTAAAAACACGTTCTATGAGAAAAATTTTATATATAATTAGTTTAGGACTGCTTTTCACGAACTTAACGACTTCTTGCACAAAAACAAATAATAATCTTTTTTTAGAAGCGTTTTCGGGCGCGTACAAAATCAAAAGCATGTCTGCGGTGGATTACACCCTCATAGGAGAAGGTCGTTTCAAAGATTTTTCATTGGACAATGTCGGTTTGGCGCAACTCAACACTTCTGCTACGGATGATGCAAATCCATTTATCATCAGCCAAGCGGTGGCAGACCGCAGCAGACCTTTCGCTAAAATGCGAGAAATAGGTGCTTTTGTATCCAATAAAACGGGTTATTCGTTGTTTTGGCAACCTGCAACGAGTGGCAACAATATTTGTTTATCTCACCTTGCCAATGGCAAACTTAAATCTTGTTGCTTGCAAGTGGCTAAAATTTCGGATAAAGTACAAGAATGGAGTTATAGCGAAAAGACGGATTTAGGCGCAGTTACATATAAAGAAGTTTGGAAATTAGAAAAACAATCATTTTAGTTTTTCGCTTTTATTGTAAACTAAACAAATTGAATAGGGTTCGTACAGATTTTTACAAATTTGGGGTCAAAAATCTGTACGAATCCATGGTACTTCCATCCTAAGGAGTTGGGCAAAATCGTTGATTATCAAGCCTTTGGAGGGTCAGCAATTTCCGCTTTGAAAAATTAGGATACAAACGGATGTACGGATTCAACGGATTTCATAGATTGGTACGGATTTTTTTGGAATCCAATGCTGGATTTTAGGCAAAAAAATAAAAAAATCCGTACCAATCTATGAAATCCGTTGAATCCGTACATCCGTTTGTATCCTAATTTTCCAAAGCGGAAATTGCTTTTGGATGGTTTAAAATTCTCCAAAAGCTTGATAATCAACGATTTATAATAATTGATGATTATTGAAATTATTTTATATCATCCCTTATCACAATTTATTTAATTTAGGAAAAAAATTTTTGTAGTTAAAGCCCCGAATCCTCTCGTTTTTCTTGAACATCCATGCCGCGTTTGCGTTGTGCGGCTTGGGTCGCTTTATTCAAACTGTATGTAAAACCAAAATATGCCATTCTGGATTCTCGTTTTAAACGCCCTGTGGTTTCATATTCTGGTGTAAATGTGGTGAAATCGACTCGTTTTGTGTTGAAAACGTCGCTTATTCGGAAGGTAAATGCCCCTTTATTATTGAAAATCGGCTTCCGCAACCCAAAATCTACATAATAAATTGGTTCAACCGTTCCTTGAATCAACACATTTGGAGAATTATAAAAACCAACAATTTGTATATTCCAATCTTTTCCCAACGTAAAATCGGTATTTAAACGTGCATTCATGACAGTGGTTTGATTGGTCAAATGAGATTCCAAATTTTCACCATTCAATTTTGCTTCAAAAACAGAAAAAGTACCACTCGTTTTCCATTTTTTTGTAAGATTCAACGTCCCGTTCAACTCCAAACCGTAATGTACTCCACTTTGCAAATTGACGGGCATCCGATACGCAACAGCATCGCCAGAAATAGGGTCTGTTCGATATTCGAGGATTCGACCAATCGCATGCTCCATTTGGCGATAAAAAAGCGTCGGATTCAACGTAAAACGATTGTTAATCTTCAAATAAGTGAATTCAAACGAGTGTACGAACTCGGGTTTCAAGTTTGGATTGCCAATACGTCGATTAAAACGGTCGTGAATGCCTGTAATCGTGTGTAACATCGCGTAATCTGGGCGATTGATTCGCTTGCCATAACCAAATTTAATTTGGGATTTATCGTCAAATTGTCGGGTCAAGGAAAACGACGGATATGTTTGAAAATAATCCAAAGGCACTTTTGTATTTAAATTTTTCAAATCGGACGCTGCATTGACTTGTTCCACTCGCGCACCAATCGAATAATCCCATTTTTGCTGAAAATTGCCCATCAACATCCCATAACCTGCATAAATGCGTTCCGTAAAACCAAATAAAGTCGTGTAACGAGCGTCATTTACATATTGATTTCCTTGTAATGCGTCTGCAAACAATTGTTCATCCATTTTGAAATCTGCGATTCTAAAACCAGTTTCCAAACGACCTTTTTTCAACGGTTCATTAAAATCGCCTTGCAAAATTAAATTTCGACTATTCGTGCCATAGCGAATTTGTTGATTGAAATCGGGGCGCAAACGGGTTATTTTATCGGGCGCGTAAAATTGTTCTGCGCCATACACCAGTCCTTCATTTCGATTCGTCGTAACATTGCCCGACAATGCAAAATCGCGTTTTTCTTTTTGAAACAATCGATTCCAAGTAAAACTATAATCTTGCGCCAAAGTATTGCTTTTTTCATCATCCGAACGCGTCAAAAGCGCGCTTTGAACCTTTTTATAATCCAAATAATCATAATTCATTACTGTATTTTCGCCTCGTTTCGCACCGACGAGCGTTCCAGCAATATTGAAACTATTGAATTTGTTAAAATTATATTCCAAACCCAATCGAGCATTCAACATTTTTGCAGGAAAAGTATGTGCCGTCGTTTGATTGAGGTAGTAAACCGAATCTTTGGTCATCGTCTTTCTATCAAAACCCATACTCGCCGTCGTAATGTTATGACGCGCCGAAACCATACCGAATACATTGATTTTGTGGACTTTATAATTGGCAGAAATCGTTCCATCAAACTTATTAAACGCATCGAGGGCAGGATTCGTACCGATATTCCCTGAAGTTTGAATATTGAAACCCGCGTTTTGACTGTCTTTCAAAACAATATTAAGAATGCCTGCACTGCCGTCAGCATCCTGTTTAGAAGAAGGATTGGTTAAAATTTCAATATTTTTAATCGCATTGGCAGGAATTTTAGTTAAATCCGCCTTCCCATTCGCGCCAATGAGCGCGGACGGTTTGCCATTCACCCAAATTTTAACATTTTCAGAACCGCGCAATGCAATATTACCTTCTGCATCCACCGTTACGCCTGGAATATTTTTAACGGCATCCGAAGCAGTTCCGCCCGAAGCCGTCAAATTGCTTTCCATGTTAAAAACTTTTTTATCCGATTTATACTCTGTTTCCGAACGTTTCTCCTTGATTTCCACTGTTTTAAGTTGTGTAGCAGATGCCGTCAAGGTAATCGTACCTAATTTTTTAATGGGGTTCGTTTCCGAAATATCAATTGGAATAGATTTTTCAGCCATTCCAATTACTGAAAATTTCAATTCATATTTACCTACGGGTAAACCTTTTAGCGAAAAATTGCCATTATCATCCGTTTGAACGCCCGTTATCAGCGTCGGCGCGCCCTCGTGCATTTTGAAAAGGCGCGTTGCCGCAAAAGGAATCGGTTGACCTTTTTCGTCCGTAAGCGTACCCGTAATAAGGCTTTCTAAAGGATCTGTCCCTTGAAAAGCAACTGTTTTTGCAAAATTTTGAGCCAAAAGCAACTTCGATGAGCCGTTGCAGCACAAGCACGCAGCGACTAAAAATGGTGTAAGGTTCATTGTAGTTTTTGTCTTAGTTTTTGTACTAATTTAAATTGGTGAAGTTAAAATTCTTTGGTACGAATGGTTAAAATTCGCCGTAAAGATACATTTTATTTTTAAACGATGTATCTTTTTTCAATTTTTTTTTGAAAACCAATCTAGTTTAAAAATTAAATTGAAACAGAACCGAAACATTCGTTAAAGTTATCATAACACAAAGTTAATTAACGCCCCTTAAAAGTGCCATTTTTAGCCCATTTAAAAATTTTTAAATTTTTTTTAATAAATTTTATTCTGAAAACACCTCTTTTACATAATAAAAATAATTATTCCGTTAACTTTAACAATAATTAATGCGGTGAATCATATCTTTGTCCCAATAAGTAATTAATTTCGTTAACCGTTGGCACAGTAATTGTATTTAAGGAAAGAAGTATGTAAGATTTTTCAAAAAAAATCATATATCTATCGGAAGAAAACTATAACAAAATGTTGAAACTTAAAAACGTCGAAGGGGCAAGATGAATCGTTTTTAAGCAGAGACCAATGTTCAAGGCAAAATGAAAAAGTAAGACTTAACCACCGAGATAGGCTGTGATGTCGTTACAATTCTTAAAGGACTATTCCGATATTCCGAAACCAAAATTTTTACGACAAAAGCGAATCTTGCGTGCGTGACTCACGTGTGCAACCAAGACTATTTGTTTTATTAATTCATTACTCATTCAATGTAATTAAGTTATGAATAGCACTACTGTTACAGCATTTAGTTCTTTGGGAGAGCATTTAGCGTTACAGTGTTTGGGTGAAATCATTGATTCCAAGATTGCATTCACGGAATTCGAGTCCCGAAAATTGTTCACAGCGCCGAAACACGGCGGAGAAGCGGCATCCGATGTTGCTCAACAACCCACTCCTGCTCCTGTAGGCGCGTTATCTATATTTGATTTTTTCGCATATCTCGAGAAATTAAGTAAGACTTTACGCTGGTTGGAAGTATTTAAAATTGTGATGCGTAGCGATAACATTTATTTGATTTTAGGGCTGTTGGAAAATGACAAATATTTGAACACACCTGATAAAGAAATTGAAGTTTTGCTTAACATCTCGCCGAGATTATCCTACTGAAACTGAAACAAAATCAATAAAATGCGTCCATTTTGAAATGGACGCATTTTATTCGTTTCAATAACGAAGGGTTAATCCTGCGCCAAAACCCATATCGCTGTCATAATGAGTTGATAATGATATATATTTTGTGAGAATATATTGCCCCCCGAACATATATTCTTTGTCTGAATTGACCATAAAACTGCCGCGCAACCGCTTTCCAAGCGGAATATCTTCGCGCATGAATTGCAATCGCACATTGCCATCATGGTACGCTTCCGCTTGAAAGGTAATCAACAGGGGCAACGTATAATTAAAACCCACACTAAAAAGCTGTCGATTATGTTTTGTATTCACTTTTCCAAATATATTTTTTTCGTAATCGCCCATATTTAATTTCCTATAACGCCAGTCAAACCCAATAAAAGGCATAAACCATTGCATTTTGCCGATATATCGCCCAATATGCGTCTCGGTTTCGGAACCATGCATCTCGTGATAACCCAAACGCCATTCCGTACCAATGCTCCAACGCGTATTTTGTAACATTGCCATGCCATCATTGCCGTTCGTCGCAAAATCATTTTCCATCATAAAATGAAACTGTTTATCATCCGCAAATAATTGACGTTGCGCTAATTTAGGATTGGGAATCAATGGATTAGGTGCTTGATTTTTATACGTAAAAATTCTACCCATCCCACTCATCATGTGATATAAAATATGACAATGAAAAAACCAATCCCCTTCCACATTTGCATTAAATTCTAATGTGTCGGTTTCCATCGGCATAATATCGACCGTGTTTTTCAACGGCGCGGAATCGCCTTGCCCATTCAGCAACCGAAAATCGTGTCCGTGTAAGTGCATCGGATGTCGCATCATGGAGCCATTGTAAAGCACAATCCGCACATTTTCTCCTTTTTGGATAAGGATTTTATCGGTTTCGGAAACGACTTTATTATCCATACTCCAAACGTAACGATTCATATTACCCGATAATTCAAATCGTAATTCTTTGATAGGCACATTTTTAGGCAAATTTGTAGGCATCGGCGATTTAAGCATCGCATAATTTAACGTAACAATATCGGAAAGCGCGTTGCCATTATATTGATTTTCGGGACTCCATTGAACCGCTTTTTGACCCACTTCCCCTGTGATTTCGGGATACATCACAACGTTCATATCCATCGTGTTCAAACTCATGCGCATTCCCATATCGTCTAACTCGCCATTCATTTTCATCATATCGTTCATCATCTTCATCCCTTCAAAATATTTGAGTTTGGGCAGCGGCGTTGCGGATTGTTTTTCGCCCACACCTATATATATAGAGGCGGATTTCGTGCGGTCTTCGGCAGTCGCTAAAAAACCGTAGGCTTTGTTTGCAGGAATCGGCACAATCACATCATAAGTCTCCGAAACCGCAATCATAAGTCTATCCACTTCAATCGGTTCTACATCATTGCCGTCATTGGCAACGACTGTCATTTTGCCGCCCGCATACGTCAACCAAAAATAAGTGGAAGCGCCGCCATTTGAAATCCGTAAACGCACTTTATCGCCTGCTTTGAACTGCGAAAGTTGGCTTTCTTGCTTTCCGTTGATTAAAAATTGGTCGTAATACACGTCGCTAACGTCCATTGCAGCCATGCGTTTCCATTCATTGAGGAGTTTGGTCTTAAAATAACCTTGTTGAATGGCTTCTCCATAACTTTGCGTCGAACCTTTTTGAATCCCAAACCAATCCGTCGCATTATGCAACATTCTGTGTACATTATTGGGATTTACGTCCGTCCATTCGCTCAAAATAATCGGTACGGTCGGCAAATCATCTATATTTTTCCGAAAATGCGGTGCATCCGGTGCTTTATTCATCACAAAAGAGCCATACATCCCAATTTGCTCCTGCATGCCCGAATGACTATGATACCAATGCGTCCCATGTTGAATAATTGGAAATTGATATACGTGCGTTGTATGCGGTTCAATCGGCATTTGCGTCAAATTTGGAACGCCATCTTCTGGATTAGGCAAAAATAAGCCATGCCAATGCAACGAAGTCGATTCATTCAATTCATTATGCACATAAATCATCGCCGTATCGCCCTCCGTAAAAGTGAGTGTGGGCATCGGAATTTGACCATTTACAGCAATTGCCCGCTTCGTTTTACCCGTAAAATGAACCATCGTATCGCGGATGTATAGGTGATACGAAACAATTTTTCCTTTGTAAGTAGGTAAAATGACCGTTTTAGAGCGCGTTCGTAAGGGCGGTGGCTGCAAATGTTGCCCATGCACCGAATGGAATGTAAACAATAACAAAATTATATTAATAAAATTTTTCATTTTTAAATCGTTCATAAATCATTAATTGAATCAGAAATGAAGGCGATTTAGGAATTAAGGACGCAAAAATTGAATTTTTTGCCTCCTTAATTCCTAAATCACCTTTATTCCTGATTCAAATTATAATCCTTTTAAAGTTTCTTTCACGCTGCCGCAAGTCAACATAGATTTGCCAAAATACGGATTCTTAACTTTATTATCTTTACTCAACCAATATGCCCCTTTATTATCATTTGCCATCGGACAATATTGCCAATAAACAGGTTTTGCATTGATTTTCAATGCTTTAGCGATTTCAAACAAATTTTTAGAAAGGCTTTCTAAATGGCTTCGTTGTTTTTCAATTTTATTAGAATTATTGGCGATATATTCAGCATTCGCTTCCATTTTTTTATACAAAGACTCCACTAAATTGCGCTGAATATCTGTCCAAGTTTTGGTTTTTAGTTCTGGAAAATAATCTTTCAATTGTTTTGCCTCTTTTGCAGCAAGTTTACTGTCATCTGCGACTAAAGCATCTTTTAATCGGTAATAGCTTTCAAAAATAAATGCAAATTGTCTTTTTATATCGGATTGAGGTGTAGCGTCAGCAATTAGATAAACTTTTTGCTGAGGTGCCACAACACTTTCTGCTAATCGAATCCCAGTTGTATCATCTAATTGACCTCCCAAAGCAGGACTTTTCAATAAGATACGAACCATTGTAGCGTCCCAAATGATATTCAAAAAAGCATTGCCTTCCGGGGTAAAATGGTTGATTTCAATCGTAAATGTATTATAAATACTATCTAAAACCGCAGGTTTCACTTTGAATCGATGCAAATCTTTTTTCATATCATAGCCATTCGTGCCATGCAACGTCGTATCTGCATTGAGAATAATCGTCCACTCGTCCTTGCTCGGAATCGTGAAAAGCGCGTATTTACCTGCTGGCATGATTTTATTGCCGATGATAACGGCTTCTTTGAAGGTCAACGTCGTGCAATCATTCGCACCAGTACGCCAAATACTATCAAATGGCACTAATCCGCCAAAAATCTTACGACCTCGTGCCAATGGGCGCGCATACGCCACTTGAATTTCACTACTGCCAAATTGTTGTGTAAACGCCGCTTCTGGACTGAGTGCAGGCGATTTTAAATCGATTTTATTAGGTTCTTGAGCAGACAAGATGCCACTCAAAAAACATAAAAGGTTGATTATCAATAAGTTTTTCATATTCTTAATAAGACTTATTGAATTGTGATACTATTTTTTTTTGAAACACATAGGGACATAGGACACATAGATTTTTTTTAAACCCTTAACTATCAAGTGTTAAAAAATCTATGTGTCATATATTCCTATGTGTTCCAAAAAATAGTATCACAATTTCATAAAAAAAACAAATAAGTAATTTTCAAATATAATTAGACAGAACACAGGCTGTCCTTAGGAAAGTTGCGTTATCGGCGGTTGCCAAATCGATTGAAAAACAGGTTTAGAGCAAGCCTGTTGGTATGAAAAACGGCTTTTTGTTAAAAAAATGCTTTGAAAATGAAAGGACAATATTATTGTTTGAGGCAAATCAGCCACCATTATTACTGTCGTTGAACAATTGCAATCCTCCCCACAACCTTTTTGGGAATCTTTTTTATGAGAATGATGACATTTTTGAGCGCAATCTTTGCCACTTTTAGTAGATTTAACGACTTTTATAGCTTGACTTTCAATGGTTTGTGGTTTTGAACAACAATTTTTTCCACACGCATAAGCATCCCTTGCGGAAGTCGTCCAAAAGACAAGCCACAAAAGCAACTGGAACGATATGGAAATCCAATTTTTCATCTGCCCTTACAACACGAAAAGTTACAAATGGTTTAGATTCAAATCTGCAAAATTTAAATCCAAAAACAATTATAACTTTCCAATCATTTGAGCTCAGTACGAACAAAAAAGGTGTAGAGCGAATGGGAACACGGATGACGCGGATTTTACAGATTTGCGCGGATTTTCTTGAATTTATGCTTAAAATACAGCATCCGCTTAAAAAAATCCGTGCAAATCTGTAAAATCCGCGTCATCCGTGTTCCTATTCGCTCTACCCCTTTTTTGTCTCGTGCTGAAATCCTATCCCAAATGATTTAATTTACAATGTACTTACTGATGAGTTCATCATTGAACATATTTACTCCATTGAATAGCCGTATTCACATTATCCCCAATTTTTTTACCACACGCTAAACCACTTTTATTATCCTGTTGATAATGAATTCCACCATAAAAACGAGAATCTGCACATTCCTGCGCCATTTGTTCAAAAGAATTAAAACTTCTTGTTTTAAAACCTAAAGCAGTCTGCGTTTTATCCGTAAATCCTGCACCATTCCCAAAAAGCAACGTAAAAATACGAGATGCCGCCGCCGATTCAGAAGCATGACCCGAAGTATAAGACGGAAACGGCGGCGTGCCAAGCAAAGTCGTAAAATTGGGGTCAATATGCCGTTTAATATAGGTGACAGGACGCAACAAATTGTATTTAAATTTTGTACGCCAACAAGCAATAAACGCATCATTTTCCGCTAAACCCAATTTGGCATAAGCCACCGCACATTTATCCAAACGCGCTTGATTTTCATCCAACAATTGTGTTAAAATATTAAACGAATGTCCCGCAGGCGTAAAGGTTTTAACAGGGTCGTCCGACCAAAATTGAGCAATTTCAACTTGCTCTGTCGTGTTATTGACGCGCTGATTGCTCACCGCTTTCGCTTCTTTCCAAAAAGCAGAAGTCGTATCCACCGAAAACGGAATCATCGCAGGTACTAAGGATTCATCCACATTTTTAGTCAAAAAAGGGCGATTTGCCCCCCATTTTGGGCTTAAAGGCGTTGTTACTGCACCCGTTGGCACCCATTTATCCGCCCCAGCCTCTGGCGCGAACGGCAATTGGAAAGGATCTAAATACGATTGATGTCCTTTATCCGTCTTGGAATATTCATAAATCGCTTGCGCCATCGACACGCCCAACTCAACCGAATTCAAAATATCCCCCGAATTCAAGTCAGCTTTAAAACGTTCCAAATTCAATCGCTCCGTATTATTAATTAATTGAATATTTTCAGTGGTTATTTTCGTTTCAAATAACCGACGCAAAATTTCAGCCATCGCGCTATTCGCAACAATTGCCCAATTATACGACACATTTGCTTTGGGTTTAGGCAAATCGGCTGCATTCAACCCATTGATTTGACCCGCTAACGATTGACCATTACCCGCGTACATGCCATTGACCACCGATTCGTGCAACGTCAATCCCGCGTAACCCAAAGCGCGAGCAGCTTGAGGTGGAAAAAATCCGGGCGTTTCTTTGATAAGTTTCGTTTCCACGTTGAACCAGTAACGCGCAAAATCACCACTATATTCAAAGGCATATTTACCCGTTACCGATGTCGTTTCTTTGCGACAACTGCCTAAAAACAAGGCGGATGCAATGCTGCTCAAAACCAAGATGCGTGTAGTATTTCTCATAATCACAAATAATTATATATTATTTAAATGCAAAATTTAAATGTAATATATTCACATATTACAAAATATCGTTTTATTTTTTTAGACTTCACCCTATTTTACCCTGAAAAAGGTAAATTAGACCATTCAATTTTTATTCCATTTTCAGATAGCTCGGTGTAAAACCAACCTGTCGTATTTTTTTTAGCACACCAATTGTTGTGTTTAGGCTGCAAAAACCACCCTCAAAACCCAATAATTGTGGTATTTTGCAACGTTTTTTTGAAACAAAAAAAAAATGACAATTTTTTAGCTAAAAATTCGTTAGTTATTCATAATTTTCCGTCTTAATTTGGAAAAAAACAAATCAGCAATCTGCGCAACCATCACAGAATAATCAATTGTCATGCAACGTCGTGAATTTATCCGCCAATCGGCACTATTAGCTGCTGGAACATCCTTAATGCCTTCTGCATTGAACGCATTTTCGACCCTCGGTCCCAAAACCAAACCGAAACCTATCGGGGTGCAACTTTGGAGCTGTAAAGATGAAATGAAGGAGGACGCAGCAGCCACTTTAAAGCAAATCGCTAAAATCGGCTATGATTATGTCGAAGGGGCGAGCTATAAAGATGGCAAAATGTATGATATGAAGCCATCGGAATTCAAAAAATTATTGAAATCTTTTGAATTGAAAATGCCATCGGGTCACGTCGCGTTCAAACCTGCTTATTATAATAAGGAGAAGAATACGTTTACGGACGAGTGGAAAGTGGCTGTGGAATCGGCAGTGGCAGTCAGCCAAAAATACATTATTTGTCCTTGGATGGATGAAAATGACCGCAAAACGTTGGATACTGTTAAACGAGTTGCAGAAGCCTTGAACAAAGCGGGTGAATATTGCAATAGTCAAAATATCAAATTTGGCTATCATAACCACGATTTTGAGTTCAAAAAAGTGGAAGATCAAGTCATTTATGACGTTTTATTGAAGGAAACCATGCCCGAAAATGTTACTTTCCAAATGGATTTGGCTTGGGTGACTTATGCAAAAAATAAACCTGTGGATTGGTTTAAGCGTTATCCCGGTCGTTTTGAGTTGTGCCATGTGAAAGATTTGGCGGATGAAGCAGAAAAAGATTCTTGCATTGTCGGGGACGGTGTCATTGATTTTGCCGAAATCATTAAAAGCAAAAGTGTGGCAGGTATGAAACTGTACATCGTTGAGTTGGAACATTATAAAAAAGATCCACTCTCTGATTTGAAGGCTTGTCATAAAAATTTCGATAAAATTTTGAATCCATAAATGGAATGATGAATGATGAATGATGAATGATGAATATAAAAATTCATCATTCATCATTCATCATTCATCATTGTAAGAATACCTCTATTTCGATTAACAAACTTTTCATTATCAAATATTTATAAGCATGATTAATAAATATTTTGGCGCGCTCGCCCTGCTTTCTTTGGGATACGCTGCACAAGCGCAATCCACTGCAATTCCGGCGGATGTCACTGCATTGTTGAACAAGCATACGTGCGTAACGTGTCATAAGGCGGATAAAAAAGCAATTGGACCGTCTTTCACGGAAATCGCGTCCAAAAAATATTCTAAAAAACAATTTGCGGCTTTGGTGAAAACGCCTGTGCCTGCAAACTGGCCAGGCTATATGCCGATGGCTCCGCTACCACAAGTGCCTGTGAAGGATTTGAATAAAATCGCGGATTGGGTGAAAACGTTGGCGAATTAGTCAAAATCGAAGTGGCTGTATCAAAAGAAAAAATCACAAAATATTATTCGGTTGTGATACGAATGGATGTACGGATTTTACAGATTTCACGGATAAATACGGATTTTGGGGACAAAAAATCCGTATTTATCCGTGAAATCTGTAAAATCCGTACATCCATTCGTATCACAACCCAATAATATTGGGTCTAAAAATTAAATTTTACCTTTTTAAGACAGCCACTTCAATTTGTTTTGTAAATATCACCTGTCTCAAATTTATCATATTGATTGGGATGATATTGTTGAAATAATTGCAATAACTCCGCAGGTTCACTTGCAAAAAGCGCGTTTTCTCGATATTCGCGTTGCAAAAAACCATCTGCTGTCATTTTATCCAGCATGCGGCGCAAATCGTCGTAATAACCGTCCACATTCAGAAAACCAACTGGAAATTTCCGATTGCCTAAAATCGTCATGGTTAAAACTTCCGAAATCTCTTCCAAAGTGCCGTAACCACCAGGCATTGCAATAAATCCATCCGACAAATGAA
Source organism: Bacteroidota bacterium (assembly GCA_039795795.1). Taxonomy (GTDB): domain Bacteria; phylum Bacteroidota; class Bacteroidia; order Chitinophagales; family Saprospiraceae; genus JAAFJT01. Next base: position 19,058 of record JBDKKX010000022.1, read on the forward strand.
TCATTTTGGTTTTGCGAACTGGCATATCTTCAACGATTATCAATTCGTGGATACCATTATGTTCCACTTCTCGATCCATCAAAAAGGTCGGAATGACTCCTATCACATAACCGTCGTGCGCTAACACAGCATCCGCAATCACGCCCATCAGCCCTACCCTACCTGCGCCATAAACCAATTGAATGTCTTGTTGAGCCAATAATTTGCCTAATTCGGCAGCTTTTTCCGCATAAATCGGCTTTTCACCGCGCATTGAGCCGCAATAAACGGCAAGCGATTTAATTTTCATAAAAAATAGGTTGTTTTTGTAATAAATATATTTTTTTAACACATAGGTTCATAGGAAACATAGATTATTATATTTTTTAACACATAGGTTCATAGGAAACATAGATTGCAATACATTTATACTCTATGTTTCCTATGAACCTATGTGTTAAAAAATATAATAATCTATGTTTCCTATGAACCTATGTGTTACCCAAAATTAAATAATGGTCTGGATGCAAATGGAATAGATATTAAAATTAATAGGATTGCAATTGCAAACCAAATAAAGGCAGTTTGATGAGAACCTTGTTTTTTAGCTTTGATGCTGCCGATTTGAGCAACGACGATGCCTAATATGATTCCCGTTTGGTGCTCAACGCCCCAAAAACGAAGGTTTTTATCTTTCATGGCTGCCCCAAAATTTTGCATTGCTGCCGCCGTGATTGGACTGACGAAATACAAAATAAGTCCAAGTACCAATTGCAAATGCAGAAAACCCATGAAAATAGCGTTCATGCGTTTGTCAGAATCCGTAAATGCCAATTGTTTTTGCCAGCCCGTGAAAGAACGGAATAAGGCGATAGCGGCTGCAATTAACACTGCCCAGCGCAGCCATGAATGAATGAGTAAAAGAATTGAATACATGTGTAAGGTATAAATGTTGGTTTTAAGAAAAAATTGGAATACACTTGAAGTTGCAAAGAAACGATTTTGGTAGGAATTTTCACAAATTATTTAACTTAAATTGTGTGATACGTTGGAATTAGGATTAAATGGGATTTTTTTGGGATTAAATGGGATTGATTTTTGGGTTTTTTTGGGTTTCAATACGAAAAATCCCCAAAAAAAATACCAATTAATA
>JBDKKX010000023.1:0-20150 GCA_039795795.1 Bacteroidota bacterium
TTGGAATTTATGCTGAATTTTTAGCATAAATTCCAAAAAAATCCGCGTAAATTCGTAAAATCCGCGTCATCCGTGTTCCCATTCGCTCTACACCTTTTTTTTTGTCCCGTACTAAGGATTAAACTACTACAAATCCTACAAATCCTACAAATCAATCCCATTTAATCCTAAAAAAATCCGATTTAATCCTAATTCCAGCGTACCCCACAACTTAAGTTATTTACGAAAAAGCGATACCAATTTTATGTTCCGCCATCAATGCGGTCAATTCATCCAAAACTGTAATATCTTCAATCGTCGAAGGCGGGCTAAAAGACTTACCATCCGTCATAGCGCGCATAATTTTCCGCAAAATCTTCCCACTTCTGGTTTTCGGAAGGCGTTTTGCCACCACTGCCCGCCGAAATGCCGCCACTGCACCAATACTATTCCGCACCATCAGCACCAATTCTTTCTCCAATTGAGCATCCGAAATCTCCACACCGCCCTTCAAAACCACAAAACCCACTGGAATTTGCCCTTTCATCTCCTCCTCAATCCCGATAACCGCACATTCCGCCACCGCAGGATGCCCCGCAACGACTTCCTCCATCGCCGCAGTGGACAACCGATGCCCCGCCACATTAATCACATCATCTATCCGTCCCGTGATGAAAACATAACCTTCTTCATCCTTATAACCGCCATCGCCTGTGAAATAATATCCCGGATATGCGGTTAAATACGAATCTATAAAACGCGGAGTATCATTCCATAACGTCGGCAAAACGCCTGGAGGCAAAGGCAATTTAATCGCTACCGCCCCTTCTTGATTTGCTTCTACTTCCTCATTATTTTCATCCAAAATCTGCACATTATACGTCGGAACGCACTTACCTGCCGAACCGGGTTTGATAGGCAACAATTCTACACCAACCATATTCGCCAACATGGGCCAACCCGATTCCGTCTGCCACCAATGGTCAATCACAGGGATTTTCAACAAATTCGTTAACCAATCCAACGTCGCCACATCGCAGCGTTCTCCCGCCAAAAACTGATATTTCAAACTCGAAATATCATATTTTTGTAATAACAAACCCTCACTATCCTCTTTTTTGATAGCCCGAATCGCCGTCGGCGCGGTGAAAAACGTTTTAACTTTATGCTCCGAAATCACCCGCCAAAAAGAACCTGCATCTGGCGTTTTAATCGGTTTTCCTTCATAAATAATGGACGTACAACCCTGTATCAATGGTCCATAAACAATATATGAATGTCCAACCACCCAACCCACATCGCTCGCCGCCCAATAAACATCGCCCGCATCCACTCCAAAAATATGTTTCATACTAAATTTCAACGCAACGGCATGTCCACCATTATCCCGAATAATACCTTTGGGCTTGCCCGTCGTCCCCGATGTGTAAAGAATATATAATGGATCCGTCGCATCTACCTCAACGCATGGTTGTTTTTTGATTTTGTAAAGCATTGTATTCCAATCTAAATCGCGTCCAGCCTGCATTTGCGCAGGCACAAAAGAGCGTTGCAAAACCACTACATGGTCAGGTTGGTGCTTGGACAACGTCAATGCTTTATCGACAATCGGCTTATAAGGAATAATTTTTTCAATTTCAATCCCGCCGCTTGCCATCAAAATCACTTTTGGAGTCGCGTCATCAATGCGAATCGCCAATTCATTCGCCGCAAAACCGCCAAAAACCACAGAATGCACTGCCCCCAACCGCGCACAAGCCAACATCGCAAACGCCACTTCAGGCATCATCGGCATATATATAATGACTCGGTCGCCTTTTCGGACCCCCAATTTGTGCAAAACGCCTGCAAAACGAGCTACTTCATGCTGTAATTGCTTGTAAGTATATTGTTTTTTGGTATTCGTGACGGGCGAATCGTAAATAAACGCCACTTGTTCCCCGCGCCCTTGTTCGACGTGATAATCCACCGCCAAATAACAAGTATTCAATTTTCCACCCTTGAACCAACGATATAAACCTGCTTCATCGCGGGTCAAGCCCGTCGGCGGCGTGTGAAACCAAGCAATTTGAGCCGCTTGTTGCGCCCAAAACGACTGAGGGTCTTGTAACGCAGCATCATACAATGATTGATAAGACATTGATTTTCAATTATTTTTAATGTTGATAAATGATAAATCTTTAATTTGAGGATAAAGATAACCTTTTTTCAAGAAAACACATATAGGTTTCTATATATTTTCAGAAAAATATTTTGTAGGGCAAAAGAAGGTTCGTAAAGCCACCATTTTTAAAACAACGCTGCGAAAGTCCCTTCACTGAATTTTAAAAAATCTTTGGTGGTTGTTGTTTTTTTGTTTATTTTGTGGTCTTTTTAAACGATTATAAGGAATTAATTTAAAATAATATGTTTAAACTAACCTCCAACTATCAGCCAACGGGTGACCAACCCCAAGCCATTCAACAATTGTGCGAAGGTTTGGAAAATGGAGAACCAACGCAATGTCTTTTAGGCGTAACGGGTTCGGGCAAAACGTTCACGATGGCGAATGTGATTGCGAAAATGAATCGCCCAACCTTGATTTTGACGCATAACAAGACATTGACGGCACAATTATATGCTGAATTTCGACAATTCTTTCCCGATAATGCCGTAGAATATTTTGTTTCGTATTACGATTTCTATCAACCTGAAGCTTATTTGCCAACCACTGACACGTATATCGAAAAAGATATGCTCATTAATGAGGAAATTGACAAATTGCGGCTGCGCACGACGGCAAGTATCCTTTCGGGGCGGCGGGATATTATTGTTGTGGCATCTGTGTCGTGCATTTATGGGATGGGCAATCCGACAGATTATAAAAGTGGCATTATTCATTTACGCGTAGGACAAATCATTACGCGTAATAGTTTTTTATATAATTTGGTGGAAAGCCTTTATTCCCGAACTGAATTGCAACCGACACGCGGTCAGTTTCGGGTGACGGGCGATACCGTCGATATTTTTCCTGCGTATGCGGATGCAGGGTATCGAGTGGTGTTTTTTGGGGATGAAATCGAGTCGATTCACGGTTTTGACCCTGAATCGGGGCGCAAAACCGATGATTTGGAAGCGGCAGCGATATTTCCTGCGAATCTTTACATTCCGCCCAAAGGCAAAATCCATGATATTATCAGCGATATTCAAGACGAATTGTTTGAACAAGTCAAATATTTCAAACGAGAAGGGAAAGAAATCGAGGCATCTCGCATACAAGAACGCACCGATTTTGACCTCGAAATGATTAAAGAATTGGGTTATTGTTCGGGTGTGGAGAATTATTCGCGTTTTTTTGATGGGCGGGAGGGTGGAACGCGTCCATTTTGTTTGTTAGATTACTTTCCATCGGATTTTATCTTGTTTATTGATGAAAGCCATGCGACGCTTCCGCAATTGCGCGGCATGTGGGGCGGCGACCGCGCTCGAAAACAAATGTTGATTACTTATGGTTTTCGGCTGCCGAGTGCGATGGATAATCGCCCGTTGCGCTTCGACGAGTTTGAATCCATTATCCAACAACATATTTACGTGAGCGCAACGCCGAGTGATTATGAACTCGAAAAAACGGGGGGCGTGATTGTGGAACAATTAGTGCGTCCGACGGGGTTGCTTGACCCGCCGATTTCCGTGCGACCGAGTTTGAATCAAATTGATGATTTATTAGAAGAAATTAAAAAACGTACGGAGTTGAATCAAAGGGTTTTAGTGACCACTTTGACCAAGCGTATGACTGAAGAATTGACGAAATATTTCCAAAAATTGAGCATCAAAGTTCGATATATTCACTCCGAAGTGGATACGATGGAACGCGTTGAGATTTTGCGCGACTTGCAATTGGGTGAATTTGACGTTTTGGTGGGCGTGAATTTGTTGCGCGAAGGATTGGATTTGCCCGAAGTTTCGTTGGTAGCAATTTTGGACGCGGATAAAGAAGGTTTTTTGCGGAATCAACGTTCGTTGACGCAAACCGCAGGTCGGGCGGCGCGGAATGTGGATGGCTTGGTGATTTTTTATGCGGATAAAATCACGGATTCGATGCAACGGACGATAGATGAAACGTTGCGTCGGCGGGCGATTCAAATGCAATACAATGATACTCATGGAGTTACGCCGCGAACGGTCACGCGGAGTCGGTCGGAAATCATTGCGCAAAGCTCCATTTTGGATATTCGGGGTCGAAAATATGATGCGGCAGAAATTACACCATATAATATAGCCGCAGAAACGGAAGTGGCGTATTCGAGTAAGGCGGATTTGAAAAAACAGCTTTCGGCAGTGGAGAAAAAAATGCGAGAAGCGGCGAAAATATTGGATTTTATTACAGCAGCGCAATTGCGCGATGAATCCTTGCGGTTGAAAAAACAATTGGAGGCTTTTTGAATTTGGAAGGAAGGAAAAATTGGATTTTTTGTATAAAACAACCATTTTTGCCGCCTAAATTCCAATTTTTCCTTCATTCCGAATTCGGATAAATTATAAAAATGAAAATTAGTTTAATTGGCATGGCAAGCGTTGGCAAAAGTTATTGGTCAACGAAATTTGAAGCTGCAGGATTTTTACACCTGGATTTAGATGGACTCATTCAGGAACGGCTTATGAGACAACTCAATCGCCCCGCGGCAGAGACTCGATTCATGAATGATTGGTTAAATTTCCCAGATAGTCCCGGTTTTGCAGAACGAGAACAATTATTTCTGGATACGGAAGCAAATGTTTTTGAATATGTGTTGTCGGTGCTGGAAAAGGCGGATGAGAAAACGCATATCGTTGTCAATACGGGGGGCAGTTTGGTGTATGCACCGCCAAAATATTGGCAACGGCTGAAAGCATTGACCAAAATTGTTTATTTAAAAATGGATAAAAATTTATCTAAATTGTTGATAGACAATTACTTACAAGAAGGACGCAGTGTCATTTGGAAAGGCGTTTACGCACCTTTGTCGGGTGAAACGCGAGTGGAGACTTATTTGCGTTGTTATGCAAAATTGTTGGAAATCCGCGAAGGTTTGTATGAACATTATGCCGATTGTGCGGTGGAGTATCCCGAACATCGCGCACCGACGATGTCGATTGACCGCTTTGTTGGCATGAAGAAAACATGCCAAGCGGTTTGAATTTGGATTAAATGGGATTGATTTTTGGCACAGATTGAACAGATTCAACGAGATTTTCACAGATTTTTTTGTTTTAACGTTTGAAAATCAAAAAAAAATCTGTGAAAATCCGTTGAATCTGTTCAATCTGTGATGAAAATCCGAATTCAAACGTTTTACAAGTCCCAAAAGGATTTGGGACGGTTCAAAACAATGAACATATCACGCCAAGTTTGCATAAAATACCAAAGAAGCAATCCTGTAACGGGCAAATATGCCCATTTGCCAATGAAGTAAAACCATATCGGCAAACTCACAGCTAAAATAGCTGCTGTACGTAAATAATTGATTTTCAATACATAACGATAACTGTAATACAGGTGTAACGCGCTGGCAGTTTGCCAAATGCCCAACAAAATCAACATGAATTGGGTTAAACGTTGTCCCGTATGTAGGAAATATAACAAGGCAATCGCAGCGAAAAGGACGCTTTGCCCTAAAACATCAGATTTCATTCTAAAAGCAGAGACCATGAGCGATTCGTTTTTTAATTTGTTACGTTATAGAAACAGCGCAAAGATAAATTTAGTTTTCACAAGTTTCAAAAAATATTGAAAATATAATTTGAATGGATTGGATTTGTTGATTTTTTTTGCAAAAAAACCAACAAATCCAATCCATCCCAGTTTAAAAATCCTACATTTGCAATTTAACATCACCTTTAAACAATCCAGTATATGAACGTTATTATCGTAGATGATGAACCTTTGGCATTAGATATTTTAGAAACCTTTATATCTAAAATGCCTGATTTAAAGCTATTAGCACGTTGTTCTAACGTTTTCGAGGCAAATGATGCTTTGAAAAACCATGAAATCCATTTAATGTTTTCGGATATTCAAATGCCCGGTTTGACAGGGATTGAGTTTTTAAAAACCTTGAAAAATCCGCCAATGGTGATTTTCACGACGGCTTATTCTGAATACGCTGTACAAGGCTTTGAATTAAACGCATTAGATTATTTGTTAAAGCCTATCTCCTTGGATAGGTTTATGAAAGCAGTGAATCGGGCGCAAGAATTATATCGTTTGGCGCATCCAATCCCACCGACATCGGCGACACATCTTTCTGAAAATTCTATACAAGTGGGCAAAGAAGGCGTATTGGCGGATGATTATATCTTTGTGAAATCGGATAAAAAATTAATTCGCGTTAAATTTTCGGATATTTTGTACATTGAAGGCTTGAAAGATTATGTGATTATTCGGTTGGAAGCGGGGCGCGTGATTTCGTTGCAGACTATGAAAAGTTTGGAAGATAAGTTGCCTTTGGGACAATTTGTGCGGATTCACCGTTCCTACATCGCTTCGATGGATAAAATTAATGCAATTGTGGGCAATATGGTCGAAATTATGGAAAAAGGCGCGCCCAAACATTTGCCGATTGGCAAAAATTATCGGGATGAATTGTTAGAATTGATTGAAAAACATAAATTGTGAACGGTTTTAGCACACCTAACAGGTAGGCTGTTTTAAAGTTAAAAAAAAAACGGTTACATTTGCATTTAAAAAAAAGCGAATGTAACCGTTTTTTTTAACTTTGAAACAGCCTACCTGTCAGGTGTAAACTACTCTTCCAGCTTTAAAATCTCCCAAGTATGGTCGTACAACAATTGCACCGTAGCCAAATAATCATACGGCATATTTTGCCCCCACTCTTCGGGTCCGACGAGCGAAATAAGCGCATTTCCTTGATGCTTACGGCGATACAAATGATAAATATGTCCAATAACAGGGCGAAAATTCATTGTCGCTTGATAAATTTGTTCAGAAACTTCCTTGCGTTTTTGCAACGCTTTGGCTTGTCGCACGAGCGTTTCCATTTGCTCTTTGAGTTGCCCCATTTGACGGTCGGTTTGTTCATACATCGCCATCATGGAATTGCCTTTGATGCGCCCTTTGTCTTCGGGGCGAATCACCGCGCTGCCCACACTCGTCGCATAAGGCAAAAAAGCAGCATTTTCCGCAATTTTATCGGGGTCAATCGGATTGACGAAAGGTTCTTTTTTTTCTTCTTCGGGCATGATATGGCACATTTTGTTGTTCGTAACAATGCGAAAAAGGATTAAAAAGTTGCATTTTTTGAAAAAAAACATACGTCCGATGAAGAACTTGAAAATTCAATCGAATTAGGGGAACTCAGGACTGCCTATTTAGCGTCTAAACATGGGCATGAACCCGATTATCTTCCAAAATCCGAATTCCACCTTCTAAAATTCTAAAAATATCTTAATTTTGTTCTTTTAACAAACCATATTACGAAAAAATGTTTTTTACAAATTTTTTTAACTGCATGAAAATCAACACTTTATGTGCATTCATATTATGGATAAACATGGTTGTCATTGCACCTGCACAAGTGCTTTTGACGATTGAAAACACGCAAAAAATCCCTGACCATACCGATTCCGATTATGAACCTTTGATGGTTTACATCCCTGTTAGTGGGCTTCCCACCAAAATTAATCCACAATTTGGTTTAGAAAAAGTCATTGTGACGATTAAACATCCATTTATTTCGGATATAAAAATGGATTTAATCGCGCCCGATAGCACCAATGTCTGGATTAGCAATCGCAATGGACGCGATGGCAAGGATTATTTGAATGCTGAATTTTCTCAAACGGGTTTTAATGGTTTGATTTCACGCGCCACTCCGCCGTTTGAGGGCGAATATGTGCCAGATGGCTTGTTTGAAAACTTCAATAATGGGCAAAATCCAAATGGTATTTGGATTTTACGCATACAGGATTTGAAAAAAGGGGATTTGGGCACTTTTGAAAAAGTCACTTTGTTTTTTAGCGACAATCCCGCCAAAGAACATTTTACACAGTGCACCGCCAAAACGCCACAAGGTTGTGCCTGTCCCGATAATAAAGCAAAGTGTGAATTATTGCCAGACATCACGGTTTTAGAACAAAGTACCGCAAAAAATATGTGGGAACATCCATTTGACCCCGTAAAAGGATACGGGATGTTGCAATTTGAGGTCAGTACGGTCAATATTGGGGCGGGTCCGTTGGAAATTGTCGGTCGAGGTGCTTGGTATTGCGGCAAAGACACGGTTAAAAGTTCCACAGAACCTTGTCGAGATGGCACTTATCCGCGCCAAATCATCAAACAAAATATTTATAAATTGGAAAATGGCGTTATTTCCATGCGTCAGCGCGATGCGGGCAAAATCGCTTTTGACAACAAACCCGGACACAATCATTTTCACGCGGACGATTATGCACATTATCATTTATTGGAAAAAATCGAAGGAAAATCAGACCCACATGATTGGAAAGTGATTGGGGAAGCCGAAAAAGCCAGTTTTTGCGCATGGGACATGCAATTTTGCAGCAGCCGTTTGAACAATTGTCAAGATGGAAAAGGTGGTTTTTTGAATGAACGTAACATGTTGAATTATGGTGCGGGCGGTTACAAAACCTGCGATGACCCCGATAGACAAGGCATTTCCGTCGGCGGCATTGATTGGTACGGTTTGAATTATGATGGACAAATGATTCGGATTCCGCCCAATACGTATGATGGATTATATTATTTGATGATTGAAATCGACCCTTATCATCGTTTTGAAGAATCCAATTTGGAAAATAATACGATTTTGATTCCTGTGCATTTGAAGGCGCAAACCGAGCGTCCGACGCAGAAAAAAAGAAAATAAGCATTAATTGGGATACGATTGGAACACGGATGACGCGGATTGGACGGATTTTTTTTGAAATTTATGCTTAAAATCCCAGTATAAATTTCAAAAAAAATCCGTGTAAATTCGTCTAATCCGCGTCATCCGCGTTCCAATCGTATCACAAGTCTAATAAATAGCGGTAACAATATATTGATAATCCAACGATGTATCATCCGTCCTAATTTTTTGGAAGCCTGCTTGCGACAATTCCCTTTCCACCGTACTCAATGGTAATTTCAATTCCACTTTCGGTCCTTCGGGAATCATCTTCTCTTTATAATCCACAATTAAAATTTTGCCCCCTTTTTTCATCCCCTTTTTAAGCGTATTCAAATACGCAATCCGATTTGTAATATACATATAAGTATTGACAATCAATACATTATCGACTTCGGCATCCGCCAATTGCGGGTCATGCGCCTCCACCAAACGCGGCACTAAATTCGCCCGAAGGTTAGCAGGCAATTTGGTGCGCGCACTGTCGATAAAAGTAATAAAACGCGGATCTATATCCAAAGCCAAGACTTTTTTGCATTTGGGCACCAGCCGAAAAGCAAAAAAACCAGTACCTGCTCCAATATCTGCTACCACTTTATCCTTCAAATCGCCGAAAATATTAATAACCATTTCTGGTTTTTGCCATATCACACGGGTTGGGTCTTTCGGGTCGGCTACATCATGTGGGTTTTGTTTCGAGTGCTTTGGCTGCGTCATGGACTGTTGATTTTGATTGCTACAACCGCCCTTGCAGCCCATCACAAGCACGGCTAAAAATCCACAACAAAAAAGTCCTTTCCAAGAATTCATTCTAAATCGCATAAGGATGTTTGCTTCGGTTATTTTTTTCATCAATAAAATTTCCCGTAAAGGTAATCGGTTTTAGTTAAAATTTTGTTAAATTTAGTTAAATTTTCGTTAATTTTTTTTTAAAAAGAAACAAAAAAAGCCTTCTGAGGCGGTCGGCTGGTATGACACGCTACAAAAGGCTTTTTTATTGCTTTAAAAAGCCGTCCGATTAAAAAACTTGGGAATATTTTAAGAAAATCGCATTGCGCATAAACACATCTCGACCCACTCGATTGACATCGCCTCCTTTATAAACCAATAAATCATGGTCGTAAAACCAATCCGATTTAAAATTCAACGAAAGGTTTTTCCAAATCAAATAGTCCAAAGTATGATATACCTCTACATCCACGTTTTGGAAATCGCGCAAATAATTGGAATACAAGTCCAATGTACCCACATAACTCAATTTACCATTCAAAAATTTATTGGAATAATCGGCTCTAAGTTCAGAACCCAATTGGTGGTCAATTGTTTTGCGAATGCCATTTTTGATTTCGGGTGCGAAAAAAAGTCCTTTCCCCGCCAATGCCGTATCGCGCACAATGATTCCTTTATAAGCAGCAGGCGAGTACAAAAGGCTCAAATGGTCATCGACTCGATAGATGATACCAGGTGCTACTTTAATAATACCAGGCGATAAAAAGCTGGAAGTCAATGGATTGCGCACATTATTGACGCTTTCTTGTAATAAATTTTTTGAATACGTCGGTAATAATTGGGATTGCAAATCGCCGAGCACTGCCAAATACAATTTATCACTAATGCGATGTCCCATACGGGTCGTCACTTGCACCGCGTCAATGGCTTTGGTGTAAGGGTCTGAACCATTTTTAATCACGGAAAGTTGAAGTCCTGCTTTTGTGTCCCACAGGAGGTCGCCTTTTTTGTAATTCGCAATATAGCTGACCAAACCGCCGAAACCGACGCGGCTATCTCCCGAACCTGGTCGCGGATTCGTCAACATCAGGGAAGTAAAATCCAAGCCGATACCACCGTTGGTCAACCAACCTTCTTTGGCTTCACTTTTCATTTCTTTCACTTCGTCTTTCGCGTCCAATACTTTTTGGGCAACCGAAGCACCTGTAACAGCAAGCGTCAATGCCGTACATGCGAAGAATTTTCTCAACATCATGTTTGTTACGTTTTGTTTGTTAATTGTTTTCTAAAAAAATTGTTTTAATAAATTTTTTTTTCCGTACAAGACGGCATAGAATGATGAACAAATAAGGTTTAAAAATAATTCTGGTTCTAAAATAATGGTTTTGTTATAATTGATGAAGAAGACTTTGGAATTAGGATTAAATAAGATTTTTTTTGGATTAAATAGGATTGATTTTGGGGATTTTTTAGGATGAATCCTAAAAATTTTTAAAATCAATCTTATTTAATCCATCAAAATCCCATCAATCCTAATTCAAACTATCAAATTTGAAAAATTTCTACTTTACTTGTTGCCACTTTGTTCAGTGGAATAATCACAACACTATGTTCCAACTGCAACGCTAAGGACGTATTATCCATATCAATAATAATGCCTTTCACGCCATCAATTGCCACTAAATCGCCAATTTTAATTTTGTCACGACTGTAAAAAGAAGCTAAAAAATTGGACATCATGTCTTTTGAAGCCAATCCATAGCCCAAACCAAACGCTCCAACCGCCGCACCCAACAAAATATTCAAGTTCGATTTGATGAAATCCGTATCAATTTTGGCTTGAGACAACGCACTAATCAACGCAGTTAAAAAGATAAAATAAAACAAAAAGTTTGCAATCACTTGACCCGAAGGAATTCCAAGCGATTTACAAGCTGTCGCCGTAGCATCCTTCACCGTATCTGCAATCAGCAAACCAAACAGCAAAACAATCACTGCGGAAATCAACGTCGGCACATAATTGATTAAATCATGCACCAATTGCGACACAACAGGCATGCCCAACAATTCCGTCGAAGCAATCAAAACGACCAACATCAGCACATAATAAATCACTTTACCAACCACTCGACTGGGTACAATTTTTATATTATAATTGCTGATAAAGTCTATTTGATTGATTTTGTCGGCTAAAGTATCAATGCCCGTCGCACTAAGCAGCCGCGTAATCAGCTTGCTCAACATAGAGGCAAGAATGCTGCCCACAATCGCAACGCCAAACGCGGCGGCGATACTCGGAATCGATTGTCCGAACTTCTTTGCTAATTCTGTCAATAAATCGCCCATGCTTATATTGGTCTTTCAGGAGTATTGTTTGTATGATTTTTACTCAATTTTAAATTGATTTTGTTTGTAATGATGCTTTTTGTACCTTATTATCGACCTGCACCCGTCGTATCCATATCTGGCGTTAACTTTCTACGCCCTGTACTTGGCGTACTGCCGCCTGTCATCCCTATCGCCGTACTCACCATACCCGAAAAAAACGCATCCAACATATTGCCCGTTGACTGATAATTCCGCAAAGATCGTGTAATTTTTTCCTCCATTACCTGCGCTTTTGACTGAGAACGAGAGGCAAAAAATCGTACTTGGGTCGTCATTTCAGGAATCCGAAAAAAATCATTTTCGTGTTCCTCTTGTAATAGTTTAAAACTATTCGGTTTTTTTAATTCCGAGCTCATTGCTATAAAAAGTTAATGTTTTTTGAAAAAGGGTTTCATTGGGGTTCCTTTTTGGAATATTTTATGCAAAAATATTTTTATTCATCTGCTCTCCTTTTATAAAAAGGGAAGATTTGCGTTGAAAATCGCTGTCTGGCAATTTAACACTTAAATCCTTCGCTTCAACGGCTGCCCAAAACGCATCTTCCATTTTGTCGAGCAGGGTCAACTCTCCTTTCCGCGCATTTTCCTTTTTAAAGAATGCCTTTTCATACGCTCTTTCGAGTTGTTTGAAACAATTTGCTTGTTTTTCCTTTTTAACTTGCGCTTGCTGTTTCATGACTTTTTTTAATTTTTTTTTGAATGAATAATACTGTTTAAGTTACTCATTTCGGTTGTTTGAGCTGTTTTCTGGGCGTTGGCAACCTAAGAAACTGGAAATTTTTGTTTAAAAATTTCAACTGCTTTTTGTTTTGCCCGCTTAATCTTCATTTTGATAGCACTCTCCGTTTTTTTCAACGTTTCGGCAATCTCTTTTATCGATTTGTCATCTTGATACTTCATCAAAAGAATGATTCTATCGCCTTCGGGCAGGATAGCCAATACTACTTTTAACTGTTTGACATCCATTTCTAAGAGTAATTCGTCCGGAATTTCCTCTTCCGCCACATCTGGAGCGCGCTCAATGTCGTCTGTGAACAACGTTTGCTCCTTTTTTTTACGTCGAATCATATCAATACAATAGTTATACGTAATTGAATAAATCCAAGTCGAAAACATTGATTTTTCTCCAAAAGCACTTAGATTCAACAATATTTTCATAAAAATTTCTTGCATTGCATCTCGTGCCAACTCCTCTTCTTTTAGAATAGAGAGGCACTTGCCATACACCTTACCAGCATATTTGCGGTAAAGGATGCTAAAATACGCAGGATCCTGCGTACGGAGGTATTGCCGGATGACATCGGCATCGGGTAATTCCACAGATGGTGCTTGTTTTCTCAGCAAAATTCCTTAATGACCTTTAGTGAACAAATATATTTTTTAACTTGATACGGTTGAATCGTTTTTCAGTTTTAATTATAAACTATAATTTTTTTCCAAAAACCAATTCGTGTATTTCGGCGATTGCTCCCCCTATCGGTCACAAATTTAAGGAACTTATTTTAATTTGTCACTTTTTTTGTGACAAAGTTTGCAAGGTTTTTTTCAGAAAGGCGTTTTTTTTTTTCGCCTACCTTGATTTGGAAGTCAACGTTTGGACGAATTAAAGCCTAAAAAGGAACAAAAAAAGGATTAAAAATTTACACTTTGTTAACAATATTAACCAAAAGAAGTATTTTTATATTAAGTGTAAATAATTTATTAACAATGAATTATCACTTAATTTAATCAAAATAAAATGTAAAAAAAAATATTAAAAAAAATTCAAAATTCGTTAACAATGTGAATCATTAATGTTGTTAAATCTGTGACACATCAATCTATCTATATGTGTATATTAATTGAAAAATCGCCGTTTTTTTTTTGAAATTTTTTATGAATTGGCGCATTTTTTTTTGCGGGAAAAAGAAAATAGGCAACTTTTTATTGTAAAATAATTGTTATATAATATATAAAAGTCAATAAAGTGACCGCTTTATTGACTTTTATATTGGAATTAAATTCAAATTGGATTTATTAATTTCAACGTTTTAATATGTTTAAAATCGGCTATATTTCGAGTAACCAAAGGGATATCATGAATCAATGCGGTTGCCGCGATAATCGCATCGCCAAGAGACATTTTTTTATGCTGTTTTAATTCAATCGCTTTTTGAGCAATTTCAGCATTGATAGCTATGACATTCAAAACGTGGAAAACAGTATTCAAATAAATTTTATTACTATCTGTCAAATCTGGGAAACCAAGTGTTTCGATAGTTGTAATAATTGAAACCGCATTTCTGGTATCTTTCAAAAGCGGTTTGAGATAAGCGTAAGTAGGACTTGCCGCATAGATAATGATATTGGTATCAATGAGTTTCATAGTAAGTTTTTTTAAAATAAAATTAAAATGAAGGCAATACTCTGTCTTCCCGTTGAGCGCGTTGCCAATCTACTGGGTCTCCCCATGCACTAAAATCTGTGCCGTCATCAATGATTTTAAAAGCACTTTCTAAATCGTTTGGGGCATTTGTAACCATTTTCTTTTCAAAAAAAGGTATTTTCAAACGACGCAATAGGGGTAATAATGCTTCTAAATCCCCTTCGTTATGAATGTTTAAAATTAATTGAGTCATTTTTTAACAAATTTTTAATTTAAAAAATAGTATATTCCAATATAAATTGCGTCAATTCAAGCAATTAACGCAATTTTATTTTATTAAGCGGCTTTTAAATGCATCATATTCGTCCGCGTCAACTTCGATTCTGCGTATTCTCGCGTGAGTGTAAAATGTCGAATATCTCTTTTCGACGGCAATTCAAACATCAAATCTGTCATAATCGCTTCGCAAATCGAACGCAATCCGCGTGCGCCGAGTTGATAATCCAATGCCGTTTGCGCAATATACTCCACTGCTTCATCCGAAAACTGTAATTGAACGCCTTCCAATTCAAACAATTTTTGGTATTGTTTTATCAACGCATTTTTCGGTTTTACCAAAATTTGTTTTAAAGCCTCTATATCCAACGGTTGTAAATACGCCACTACGGGCAATCGCCCCACCAATTCGGGAATCAACCCAAATCCCTTAACATCCTGAGGACTAACGTATTGTAACAAATTTTCGCGGTCAATTGCTGCTTTTTCCTCATTGTCAAAGCCAATACCTTGCGAACCGACGCGCCGCCCAATCACTTTTTCAATCCCATCAAAAGCACCTCCACAAATAAACAAAATGTTTTGAGTATTAACATTAATCAGTTTTTGTTCGGGATGTTTGCGTCCGCCGTTCGGTGGCACTTGCACTTCCGTTCCTTCCAACATTTTCAACATCGCTTGTTGCACGCCTTCGCCCGAAACGTCGCGGGTGAGGGACGGATTATCCATTTTTCGAGCAATTTTATCAATCTCGTCAATATAAACAATGCCACGTTCCGCCGCCTTGACGTTGTAATCACAGACTTGCAGCAATCGGCTCAACATACTTTCCACATCTTCGCCGACATAACCCGCCTCTGTAAACACCGTCGCATCTACAATCGCAAACGGAACATTTAATAACTTTGCAATGCTTTTAGCAATTAAAGTTTTGCCAGTGCCCGTTCTGCCGACAAATAAAATATTGGATTTTTCTATTTCGACATCCCCTGTGCGGTCTAAATTGGACAACCTTTTATAATGGTTGTAAACCGCCACACAAAGCGTTCGTTTCGCATGGTCTTGCCCAATGACATATTGATCCAAATGTTGTTTCAATTGCATCGGCGTATGTTTGGGGCTTTTCCAATTTTCATCCTTGCTGCCGTTACCATTTTTAGGCGGCACATTTTTATCCGTTTTTTTGCCTGTCGGTCCGTAACCCAATTCAGTTTCCACCAATTGCATCGCCTGTGAAGTGCAATGTTCACAAATATGACCTTGTTGCCCCGCGATAAGGAGCGACACTTCCGCCTTTGTCCGCAAGCAAAACGAACATTGTTCCGTTTTTCGATTCATTTTCAATCATTTATTTGATTTCTGAACATAGATTAGCTGTTTTTGTTTTGGAAAATTGCGATACGATGGATGTACGGATTCCACAGATTTCACGGATTGGTACGGATTTTTTTTGTCCTTCCGTAGGAATCTGAGTTTCCTTCGGAAGGACAAAAAAAAATCCGTACCAATCTGTGAAATCCGTTCAATCCGTACATCCATCGTATCGTAACTATCCAAAGCAGTAACTACTAAACGTGTATTTCGGAATCAATTGAAAATCAATTCATTCCGAAATCTGAAATCCTCAAATTATTTTTTCGCTTTTCCTCTTGGATCCCGCTTGTTCAACACTTCGTCGATTAAGCCATAAGCCTTTGCCGTTTCGCCATCCATCCAATTATCGCGGTCGCAATCTTTTTCGATGACATCATAATGCTGTCCAGTATGGTGCGCCAAAATTTCATATAAATTTTTCTGCATTTTTTTAATCAACTTATAATTGATTTCCATATCTGTAACCTGCCCTTGCATGCCACCAAGCGGCTGATGAATCATTATATGACTGTGTGTCAAGCAACTACGCTTGCCTTTTTTTCCTGCTGCGAGTAACACTGCACCCATCGAAGCAGCCAAACCTGTACAAATCGTCGCCACATCGGGCGCGACATACTGCATCGTGTCATAAATACCCAACCCATCAATCACCGAACCCCCAGGACTATTAATGAACATTTGCACATCGCGTTTTGGGTCGGTCGATTCCAAAAAAAGCAATTGTGCTTGAATGACATTCGCCACATATTCCGTGACTGGAACGCCCATAAAAATGATTCTATCCATCATCAGACGGCTGAAAACATCCATTTGCGCCACATTCAACTGCCGTTCCTCAATCACCGCAGGCGTAAATGCGTGAATATTCGGAACATTGACGCTCGCTTGCATATATTTTTCAAGGTGCATTGAAGACATGCCCTTATGCTTGACGGCGTATTTTTTAAATTCGTCTTTCGGAACCATGGTTTTCCTCGATTTTTAAAAATTTTTAAAAAATATTGTTTTAAAAAACACGCAAATCGCGCCTTCTTTGAAAGTCGGCGCAATGTTAGTTATTTGCTACCATATAAATAGCATTTTAAGGCAAAAAGTTTAAAAATCTTTGAATTGGGATTCAATGGGATTTTTTTGGGATTAAATAGGATTGATTTTTTAGGATTTTTGGGATTTAAAATATACCTTTCCTAACTGAGTTGAAAAATAAATTCGATCACAACTTGCGTCAAGTTTCAAACTTGACGCAAGTTTATTTTACCCAACTTGCGTCAAGTTTCAAACTTGACGCAAGTTTATTTTACCAACTAATATAGGACAAGTATATATATAAAATCCTAAAAAAATTCTAAAAAATCAATCCTATTTAATCCAAAAAAAATCTCATTTAATCCTAATTCAAACCGCCCGATTTTTGATACGCGGTCGAATAATCAATCGCAACGCTTGGTCATACGTCATATAGCTCCACAACCAATTAATAAAAACAAATACTTTATTTTTCAATCCAATGAGTGCGAACAAATGCACAAATAACCAAATGAACCATGCAAAAACGCCTTGAAATTTCCAAAAAGACAAATCCACCACTGCTTTATGTCGCCCAACCGTTGCCATAGAACCCATATCACGATACGCAAAAGGTTGTTCAGGCTTCTTTTTCAGCCGATTTTTGAAATTATTTGCCAAATTTTTGCCCATTTGAATCGCGACTTGCGCGACTTGCGGATGTCCTTTATCAAATTTGCCTTCGCACAACAGGGCAATATCGCCCAAAGCATAAATGTTATCAAAACCTTCTACTTGATGTAAAGCATTGATTTTCAACCTTCTACCCGCGCCATAAGCCGTTTTCGGCATTCCATTCAACGCATTGCCAATAATCCCCGCCGCCCAAATCACTTTTTTACTCCGAATCGTCGAAATAGTTTGCGTTGTATTCTCTTTTACTGTAACTATTTCCCCATCATAATCCGTGACAAGACAATTTTTATGAATGATAATGCCCATTTTTTGCAAAAACTTTTCCGCTTGAATGCCCGCATTATCCGACATGCCTTTCAATAAAATATCACCACTTTGAATTAAATAAATATCTATTCCTTTGTAATTCAATTCTTTATACTCTTTCGGCATTACATTTTCGCGCATTTCCGCCAACGCACCTGCCACTTCTACACCTGTCGGTCCCCCACCCACGATAACAATATCCATCAAACTTTCGCGTTCATTTTCGTCCGAGCATAACAGAGCCTTTTCGTAATCGTCCAAAATCGCATTGCGCAAAAACAAGGCTTCTGCCACCGATTTCATCGGAATCGCGTATTCTGCCACCTTTTGATTGCCATAATAATTCGTATCCGCGCCGACAGCGATTACCAAATGATTATATTTCATCCTACCTTTGTCGGTCATAAGTGCGTTTTCAGCAGTCAAAATTTCGGTCACTTCAGCGACGCGAAACAATACATTATCACATTTTTGAAACACTTTGCGGAACGGAAAAACGATGCTACTCGGCTCTAAACCTGCCATTGCCACTTGGTAAAACAGGGGTTGGAATTGATGATAATTGTTTTTATCCAACAAAACGACTTGATAAGGCGTATTGGCAAGCTGCCGCGCCAACGTCAAGCCCGCAAAGCCGCCGCCAACGATAACGACACGCTCAAAAGTAGGGTCTGGAATATTCAAAGGCATAATCGTAATTTTTTACAGAATGATGAATTTTGAATTTTGAATGATGAATGATAAATGATAAATGATGAATGATATTTTTATAAAAGATTAATTAACAACATTTTATGAATCAAATCCGTATTACAAGATTTATCATTTATCATTCATAATTCATCATTTATCATTCATAATTCATCATTTCAAAGAAAGTTTTATAATTAAACTAACAACTTTTTTCCTAAAATAGTTTCAAAAAAATGGGAAAACTTTTAGCAAAGATACTCCGATTCCTTTACCGTTTGGTCGTCAAAAATCGTCCATTTCGGATTTTTTTAAGCGTGTGTTTTTTGTTATTCGCTACTTTTAAGGTTAGTGAAGGCTGTTTAAAGCGGCGCGATACCGTTTTAACAGCCATTTTGGTCGCGGTGCCGCCCACGAAAGTTAAAACATTTACCATTCGACAAAGTACTGGAGATGAATTAATTTTCGTGCGCCAAAATCAAGATTGGATTGCAGTTAAAAATAATATTTCTGCTAAAATTACGCCGAAAGACATTCAACCTTATTTGAATATTTTTAAAGGTTTGGAATCGCTTCGCAGTGTGGGCGCGGATTGGGTGCGGCATACCCACGAAACAGCACCGATTATGGTACAAATTGCAGTGGATTCGGGTGCGACTCAAACTTTTTATGTTCAAAAGTTGGAAAAAGAAGCGACGACGGGCAATCTTTTTACCATTGTTTCGCTGCCTGGAGAACGCGTTGCGCATTATGTGAAAGGCGATTTGATGGGATTATTGGATAAAAATTTTAATGAATTACGGAATACAACGATTTTTAATTTTGAAACGAGCGAGATTCAACGGGTGGAATGCTCGATGAATAAAAAAATTGTTTATAAGTTTTTAAGAAATAAAAATCAAATTTGGGAATCGGTCAATGAAGCGTATAACGTCGTGCAACCTGTTTTTAACCAATATTTGACTGAAATTGGGCATACTTCGGGGACGCATTTTCAAGAAAATATTACTTTTGATGTGACGAATTATGTTGATAATCAATTGGTTGTGTATGTGAAAGATAGTTTGAAATACACGCTGACGACGTATAAATATGCCGACCAATATTTTTTGCAATCGACTCAAAATCAACATGCGTTTTTTAAAATGGATTCTGCTAATGTGTTTTTTCCAGACCATAAAACTTTTTTGAGCAAAAAAAGTGCGGAAATCGTCGCGCCTCCTGTGCCTGTGACGGTACCTGTACAAAATTTTTAAAGCAGTACGTTGGAATTAGGATTAAATGGGATTTTTTTTGGATTAAATGGGATTGATTTTTAGGATTTTTAGGATTAAAATCCTAAAAATCCCTAAAAATCAATCCCATTTAATATTTTTAAAGCAGTACGTTGGAATTAGGATTAAATGGGATTTTTTTTGGATTAAATGGGATTGATTTTTAGGATTTTTAGGATTTTAA
>JBDKKX010000024.1:0-20081 GCA_039795795.1 Bacteroidota bacterium
AAACTTGCGTCAAGTTATAACTATTTAATAATCCATATTTTAAATCATTTTAGTTCATATCATTTTAATTTGTCCAAGCACTTATATATAAATAACCTTTTGAAACCTTCCAAAGGTTTAAAGGTTTGACTTTTTTAAACTTGTTTTTCTTTGTCCTTAAAGGGCGATATCTCTTGCCACTCCTTTATTAAATATTTGCTGAATATCAATCCGAGTGCTAACGTCACGATGGCTAAAACGGCTAACCATTGATACGCTTTTTGTAATAAAAAAAAGTCATATAATCCATGAAAAAGGGTTGCTAAAACGAGTCCAAGCGTTATCATTTGCCCTTTTCGGTTGGGTAAAAATTTCGCGATGCCCACAAAAGCACCCATCACGACTCCGAATGCGGCATGTGCAGGCACTGCTGTCACCGCCCGCGCCAAGGCAACGGGCAAGCCTTGCAAGGAATAAAAAATGTTTTCCAACGTCGCAAAACCCATGCTTATCAACACCGAATACACAATTCCGTCCATAGGCTCGTTAAATTCGTCCGAAGTATAGGCGTACAGGCGCAAAAAGGTGAATTTTGACAATTCTTCCGTCAGCGCGACCACAAAAATACAAGAAATCAAACTTTGAAGCAACGATTCAGACGCATCTGGGTCAGCTTCCGAACGCAACATCAATTGTATCGCCACTGCGGGCGCAGTACTCAACATCCCACAAACAAAACTCCCAATGGTGAGTCGCCAGGGTTCTTTTTCATATTTGTCTTGCTGCAAAATCCAATAAGCAATCGCTAATCCGGGCAGGATAGCAACGATTAATACTAAAAATTTCATATTTATAACGCTGTGAGTTGCATAAAATTACGAACTATTTTTAACGTTTCGTCTTTGGCGCGATACATGCCCATGTGTGCTACTTTTGCCAAAATATGGATGTCGGAAATCGCAGGTAAATGCGTTTGTTCCAAACTGACTTTGTAGGGAACGACCTTATCTTGTTTGCCGATGATGAACAAAACGGGGTACGGCGCGTCGCGCAAAACGCTCGCATTATCAGGACGATGCAGCATGGCTTCATGCGCGCCGATGATGGCTGCTGGCGGATATTTCGAGGCTTTGAAAATCAGGCTATTCATTAAAAATTCGTTGCTCGTGGCAAATAATTCTGCGAAAAGGCTGGGAATCAATTGTTTAACGTATAAAATCGACCCATTTTTTTGTATAAATTGAATGGATTTGCGCCGTTCTATCTTTCTATCTTCGGTATCGGCGTAGGGGTGCGAATGGAATAATCCTAATCCTTTGACGGATTCGGGGTAATGTTTGGCGAAAGCAATCGACACGTAGCCGCCCAAAGAATGTCCGATTAAGACGCATTCGGTCACGTTGAGTGCATCTAACACGGCTTTTACGCTTTCTGCCATGACATCAATTGAGTTTTCAGGCAAGAGTTCCGACCCGCCGAAACCAGATAAATCCACTCTTATAATATGGAATTGAGGCAATTCTTGAATGAATTCCGTCCAAAGCGAGCTATCTTCACACAAACCGTGTAGGAAAACGATGGTTTTCCCCTTTCCTTGCTCGAAATAAGCGACTTTTTTGCCGAGAAAATCTATCCGATTCATATTTTTGATTGTAATTTGTTTTTTAGAACTTTTGTCCTGAAATGCAAAAAAATTCAGATTGAAAGGCAAAGTAAAGGTTTTTTCCTATCTTTACAGGAAATTTCTTTGTTATAAAAAAAAATGGCAGCAACCAACGAAAATCTTTCCCCCAATCGACTCGCACTGTTGCGTTTGCGACGGAATCGCCCTGCAATGTTCGGAGTGGGCATCATCGTTTTGGCGTTGATACCCGCGCTCTTCGGTTACACGCTCGCGCCCGATAGTACGCCCGATGCCAATGACCAAATGCCGCTTGTTGCGTTGAAAAATCCGGGTTTTAGCATTGATTTGTTGAAAATGCGCAAAAATAGGACGATTCCAACCGTTGGTTTTTTCAAAAAAATGTTATTTGGCGCGCCGAATCCATTTGAATATGTGCCGATTAATGCTTCGCACATGACGCAAGATTCGATTTTTGTGGAACGGTACGCGGATGAAGACCCCGAAACGGGTAAACGGGTGAAAGGTTTGACGGTGGGTTATCCGTTGGTAGATGTGGTGTATGCGTTGCAAGCGGGCGCGCCGATTCAACAAAATCGAGAGGCAACTACTTTTACCAACCTTGATGGACAAAAACAAGTCGCACAAATCATTGATTTGAAGCAAATTATAAATAAAAATCATTTAGTAAAAAAAACATTTTGGTTGGGAACGGATAATTTTGGACGCGATAATTTAAGCCGTTTATTACTCGGTGTACGCGTTTCGCTCCTCGTCGGGTTGATTGCGGTCTTAATTTCCTTGACCATTGGGATTTTATTCGGCGCGCTGGCAGGTTTTTTTGGCGGACGCATCGATGATTTTATTATGTTAATTATTAATACCGTTTGGTCGATTCCAACGATTTTATTGGTTTTTGCCATCGTTTTGGCATTAGGACGCGGAATTGGAGTGATTTTTTTAGCCGTCGGACTCACGATGTGGGTGGACGTTGCCCGAATCGTGCGCGGACAAGTCCTTTCTTTGAAAGAAATGTTGTTCATCGAAGCGACGCGGAGTATGGGATTTAGCACAGCGCGGGCGATTTGGGGACACATTTTGCCCAATGTTTTAGGTCCCGTGATGGTTGTCGCCGCCTCGAATTTTGCAACCGCGATTTTAGTCGAATCGGGATTGAGCTATCTCGGATTCGGCATACAACCGCCTGCGCCGAGTTGGGGAACGATGTTGAATGAAAATTACGGATACGCGATAGGCGGCAAACCCTTTTTGGCAGTCGTGCCCGCGATAGCGATATTATTAATGGTGTTAGCGTTCAATTTAGTCGGCAACGGCTTCCGAGACGCGCTCGATGTCAAAACAAAAGATTAAAAACAAATGGCATGAAGGAAAAAAGCAAAATTGTAATTGCCCTGCAAAAACGGATTGATACGCTGGAAACAGAATCCAAAGCGGCGCAAGAAATCCAAAAAGAAATGCACAAAAAAATGTTACTCAAAGAATTACAAATCAATCGTTTATTGAATGTAACTCAGGCGATTAACAATAATGTGCGCATTGATGAACTTTTTAGAATGTATAAAGAGTTCTTAAATTGGGATTTGGGCGTACAACGAATTGCTTTATTTCTGCCGACTTCGAGTGAAAATGGAAACGATACGGTATGGCAATGTTTTGGTTCGGATGGCATCTCGGACGAATCGAAATCGGTCCTTTTGACGACCGAATTAGCGGTTTTTAATGATGTGACGTATTTGGAAAAAGGTTTAAATCCATTTTTTGACCCATTTGACCAAGTCATTCCCGTTAAACACAAAGAAAATCCAATTGCTTATTCCTTCATCGGCGGCATTTTAGAAGACGCGGATGTGACAGGCAAAATTCAACTTATTACAACCCTTACAAATGTGATTGCCGTCGCATTTGAAAACAAACGTTTATTCAAACGCCAATTAGAACAAGAAAGGTTAAATCATGAAATGAACTTAGCAGGCGAAATGCAGCAAAAATTAGTTCCAGAAAAACGGCTTCAAACCAAATATTTTGAAGTTTCCAGCATTTATAAACCGCATTTAGGCATTGGCGGCGATTATTTTGATTGTATTCGATATTTTAAAAATCGATATATTTTTTGTGTGGCGGACGTGTCGGGCAAAGGTTTGGCAGCTGCTTTGGTCATGTCTAATTTTCAAGCGAGTTTGCATATTTTGATTCGCAAAGCAACGACTGTTGAATCTTTTATACATGAATTAAATGATGCTATTGTTCGGATTACCGAAACGGAAAAATATATTACTTTTTTCATTGCGGAATACGATTGTGATACGCGGCGATTGCGGTATATTAATGCGGGACATATTCCGCCCCTGTTAGTGCGGCAGGGCAAATTGGAATTGTTGAGAAAAGGTTGTACGATTTTGGGCTATATGCGCAAATTGCCTAAACTTGAAATTGGCGAAATGTATTTGGACGAAGAGACGTTTTTAGTGATGTTTACGGACGGTATTACAGATATAAAAAATCCAAATGGGGTCTATTTTGATGACAGCATTTTATGGGATTTTTCGATTGCGAATGCTCATTTGACGACGACGGAATTTAATCATGCGTTGATGAGTCATTGCGAGCAATTTAAGGGTTCGGAAGAGTATCCGGATGATATAACGGTTTTGAGTTGTAAGTTTTTTCCTAAAGGTAGAATCCTTGATGCCAATTGAAGCGTAGATAACACAGATTTTTTTTATTCCAACCTGTTTGCGTTCAATAATCAATGTAATAGGAGTCATTAAAGGCGTTCATAAATAAGATTAATCTTTTTTTATTTAATTTAAATTATGTGGTACGTTGGAATTAGGATTAAATGGGATTTTTTTGGGATTAAATAAGATTGATTGTTGGGATTTTTAGGATGATTTAGCTTTCAATCCTAAAAATCTCAAAAATCAATCTTATTTAATCCCAAAAAAATCCAATTTAATCCTAATTCCAACGCTCTTCAAACTTCCGAATAGGCTTTCACAGCAATAATCGCTTTTTCCGCCATCCAAAAATGAATCACCAAAGGCGAATTAGAAGCATCCGAAAGCGTTTCCGTTAAAAAACCTTTCACAAAAGGTTGATTTTTGCTCCAATTCAACTTTTTAACGCAAGTTTGAACGACTTTTTGAATCAGTTGATTGCGGCGCGTCACATCTGCCACTTCATATACAGGCAAATTACCATAATTATTCATAAAATCTTGCGCCCGTTCATTGGTTTTGTCCGTATAGTCAAATTCCGAAAAAAGAGCACTTCCAAAAGCAGCACTCAAAAAAGTCGCCGCCATGCCTGAAACATCACTCTTTTTTACATATCTTTTAAAAAAAGAAAGACTATTGGATTGTTCCGAGATTTGAAGCGATTGCGCCTCCGTGATAAAATCCAGTTTGCAGAAAAAGGTTAATAATTCCGCAAAATCTGCTGGATTGAACGATTCAAGCGAATCGGAAAAAGGCATTTCTGTCTTTAAAACCACTATTTTTTCCAATCTCGTACCCGAACCATTCAAATTATACAATTTTTGTTCTAAGGCTACGAGTTCTTGAATTAATTTCGGGGCTATCTTTTGGACTTGAAAAACAGCCGAATGCAAGTTAAAAAAGGTAGGATTGCTCATTTTCGTTTAATTTTTGGGCAAAATTAAACGAAATTTGCACAACTTGCACTACTGAGGTCAGTTTTTGCAACCCTCATACACAGCCCAACAAGTTACCACTTTATTATTGGAACTATTGCGATATTTGTTTTCAGTCCACAAACCTTGCGCATCGGCTTTGATGTCAAAAACTTCATCTTCTTCGACTTTGGTTAACTTGCCATCGGACTCTATTTTATATTGAATGCTGCCTTTCCAATTGCCTTTCACAGACAAGGGGTCAATCACGCGCCAATTCATAACAGGAAAATCTTTAAAAAAAAGCCGGTAAGGTTCGTCTATAATGGTTTGATGCGCATCCCAAATCATATCCGTTACAGTATTCCAATCTTTGGAAGTGCGACACGTCCAGCGTTTGAGCCAACCTTCGGGCGCGTATTCGTAACTATTGGAAAGCGTAAACCCATCCGTTTGTTTGATGGCATAATGAATCAATTGTCCTTTTGGATTGTATTCAAAAAAACCCGTTCCGACCACAGGCAAGGTATCTGTCGGCAATACGCCAAAACTTTGAGTTAAAACATTGTTTTTATAAACATACTCCTCTATGACGACAATTGTATCATTTTTCACCTTTCGGAGACTGATTAATTTATCTTTGTTGTCATAAAAAAAACGCAATTCCCATGTATCGCCCTCCTTATAAATGGTTTTCTCTATGGCAATTCTGCCCTGTTTGTCGTAAGCATAATGGGTTGTGCGACTCGTATCGGAGGTTTCAATCCGCACTAAGCGGCATTGTGCCGAAAGTTGAACCTTTGTTAAAAGGCGATGGAAAGCAGCAGGATGGTTTTCTTTTTCATTTTAAAGATTGGATTAGGGTGAACGAAAAGCAAAACAAAGTTTTTTTTTAGAACAAAAGTGTAACCTACTTTTACTGCAAAATGAAAAATTGCAGTTGGCGGATTGGACAATCCACCAACCACAAATCCATTATACGTCTAATGTTCAATCATTATTTTTTCAACCTTTCGGATTCCATTGGATTGATATTCAACGAGATACAAACCATTCGTCAAAAGTTTCGTATCAATCTCCAGCGTTTGACTACTCAACCCTTGCTGGATCCATAAGGTTTTTCCAATACTATTCATCACTTGAATCGTCCAAGGCATGTCTGTTTCAGATTGAATTCCGATTGTAATTTTGTCCGTTGCAGGATTGGGATAAACCACCAATGCGTCCTTGATTGTACGCTGGTTTGAAACCATCGCGGGAGCATTATTTTGAGTTGCTGCTGCACAAGCGACGGAAACAATGCTCCATTCTTGGTCCAGACCGCCATTCGGAGCTTTAAGTACCACATCTGCATCGTTGTTGATTGAAGCATCTTTTACACCTAAGATTTGATTACTCAATCTGTGTGTAATTTTAAAAAATCCGCTCGAAATACAACTAATAACCCATTGCGAACTTGGATCATTAACACTATTTAGATAGACCCCTACCCCACCAGATGTTATTGACTTATTATTATCTTGTTTGGCGACGATTCTTACCGAACCATTTGGAACGGATAGTATTTGCCACTTTTGAGCGTTTAGGTTTTCAAACGGGTTTTGAACAATAAAAACATTATTCTTGACAACTTTGCCCAATACATCCAACACTTTACCCGATTTTCGATTGACAATCTTATAGCATTGAACAGGACTGAATGTATTATTGGTACAATTAGAAGACACAATGACATCAAAACTACAAGTTGCCTTATTACCCGTCGTCCCGTCGGTTGCTGTATAAACAACGGTTGTTGTACCCAAAGGAAAACAAAACCCAGACTTGTAATTGCTGGATACCGTGATAGGGCAATTGTCCGTCGCTGTGGGTGCAACCCAAGTGGCAACTGCACAAGTTGTTGAGGTGGACAAGACAATATTCGTAGGACAAGCACTGAATATAGGTGCTGTATTATCTATGGGTACATTCGCAGTTTTGAAATTTGTACAGCCATTTGCATCGGTCACTGTTACCGTATAATTACCCACAGTATTGACAGTTACGGAAGGCGTTGTTGCGTTTGTACTCCATTTGTAAGTGGTGCCCCCACTTGCCGTTAAAGTTACCGATGAACCGCCACAAAGCGTTGTTGCTCCTGCGATAGTTGCGGTTGGCAACGGTTTAATTACAACTTGAATCGGACTTCGCGGACTTTCACAACCATTGACCGTTTGGCTAACGAAATAATTGGTTGTGCCCACAGTTGCCGTTGAAGGCGTAGGCGCAATTGCACTACCTGCACCACCTGTTAAAGCATTGTACCACAATAAACTAGAACCAGTTGCGGTCAAAGGGATTGCCGTTGCATTTTGGCAATAAGCCACATTTGACACTGCGGGAGCTGCTGGTAAGGGTTTGACTAAGACCTGTATTGGGATTCTTGCACTTTCGCAATCCTCTGTTTGGCTCACGAAATAAGTGGTTGTACCAGCGGTTTTTGTTGAAGGCGTTGGCAAACCTGTACCACCTGTTGAAGTAGTGTACCACAATAGTTTAGAATTCGGTGAAACCGTTTCATTTAGGCAATAAGACACACTTCCCCCTAAGGGCGGCGGCGGAACACAAGACGACACCACAAATTGCGTTGAAAATTGAGTCAAATTTTGTTGCGTCCGCGTATAAAGTCCAGATGCCAAGGTTGCTGCACCGTCCGCAGAGGTAGTAGAGGCAGCAGACCAAGTATTATTACTACTCCTCAGATAAATCCGATTGCTCGCAGTTGAGAAAGTACCTGTTTCATGATCCGGAGATTGCCATGATAAACCCATCGTCGCGTTAGGCATACCAGAAGTATTGTCCACCGTCCATTGGCGATTGACATATCCAAGCTTGTTCAATGGATTATCTAAACCAATTTTGACCCTTGCGCAAAATTGAGCCATTACAGCACCTTGTGCTTGTTTCAAAGTCACAGGATTGTAACTCGCCACAGTTGGACCAATTGGGAAAATTATCTCCGTTGTACCAACTACTTGAACCAACCGCCCCGTGTTTTGTGTGACGATAAAATTGCTTGAATTGCCCCCATTCAAAGTCGTTACGTCCAAATCCCCTTTTTGCAAAAGGATTTTACCACTGGTTAAGGTCAATGTTGTGATGATTTGCCCGTCAGTGATGGATAGATTATTGGGGTTATTGAGGGTTAGCTGAGTGATTTTGCCCTTGCCTGTAAGCATTTGAGGGATAGCCGCATTGAAAATAAGTGGTAAAGTGCTATTTACTGTACCATTATTCGTAAATACAGAACTCAAATAGTTCAGACCAGATGGAGTGCTAATATTCAACGTTGCACCCGAAGCCACTGCAATACTACCAGCACCCGCGTAAGGGCTATTGATGGAAAACACGCCTTGTTCAACAAAGATTGAACCTGTATTATTCAAAAGGATATTCGACGAAGGGGCAGACGAACCCATACTCAAACCGCCTGTCCCTTTTTTTATTAATGTCCCTTTTAATTCAACCGAAGCCCCCTCATCGTTTTCAAAATTAGTGCTGACGGATGAATTATAAGTTAAAGTTTTACCCACAGGGATTTCAAAAATACTACCCGATCGAACCCATATTCTACTACTATTATTAACTGTAGCTGTCCATGTACCACCCCCATTTAATACGATTCTTTTTTTAAAAATTTGATTATCAGAATTGGTATGAGTAAACGTTACTGCACCTGCAACCGTGATATCCGTTACCGTTGATATAGTTGAAGCGCCAAGTGTGCCATCATTCATGAGCAAAGTGCCCCCAATCTTAATCTTACCTGCGGGCGCAAAAGTGGCTCCAGAGATGCTTACATTTCCTGTAATGGTTATCGAATCTACGCTAGTGCGAGTGCTGGTAATTAAACCCCCAGTCATCGTTAAGGAAGCAATCGTGGGTGCAATATTCAAAGTAATCGTGTGACCAGGGATAATTTTCACATTATCATTAGTCCCTGGCACACCATTTGGCAACCAAGTGCTTGTGCTGTTCCAATTGCCTGAGCCATTGCTGACATAATCCACAGCAAAAGCAGCCGTCGTCCCTATCAGACATAACGCTGCTAAGAGTGTTTTTTTGAAAAAAGGAGTGTACAGATTCATAGTTATTGAATGTTATGGTTAAAAAATGAGTAAATCTTCGGTTTCCTCCGGAATGACAAAAAATTTGTCATTTCGGAGGAAACTGGAATGGATACATTTGGTTTTTTGAGGTAATAAATGGGTGATTCATCCGAACTGTTTATGGCTACAAAAGTAGTCCTTATCGGAATAGCCCAATTGTAAAAATGCGAACTAATCGCCCCAACTAATTGAAAATACTATCCAACGGTAACATCTTTGTTTGGAAATAAGCCGTCGGCGACTGCCCTGTAAACTGGCGAAAATCTTTAATCAAATGCGATTGGTCATAATAGCCAAAGGTTTCCACCAAAGCAGACCAAAAAGTGTTTGAATGCCGATAAGGGTTCTTTTCAATGTTTGCCAAAAGCGACCTAAAACGAATCAACCGCGCAAATTCTTTAGGCGAAAAGCCGACTTGTGCTGCAAATTGTTTTTCTAACCATCGCCGACTAATATGAAACTTGTCTTCTAAGTCTTGAATCCGAACCAATCCTTTTTGGCGCGTGATGTAATTCACAACGGGGGACATATCCTTGACAGAAAACGGTGTTTCTAAACGACCGAAATAACGGAGCAAATAGGATTCTATCAATTGCATCGCCTGCATACCATCTTCAATTGCATAAAGTTTTTCTGTTAATCCGTCAAAATGCTTCAAAAGTCCTGCATTTTCTAAAGAAATACCCTTGTTCATAAGCATTCCAGTATCCTCGCGCAGCAAATGATACATCCCCACAGGCGAGAAAACGGCACAAACTAATTTCGTATTTGCCGAACTAAATTTGGAATGAATGGCTTCGTTGTGCATGCCCCCAAGCCACCCTTGTCGATTGTCGAAAATGTAGCTTTTGCCTTCGTCTGCCTTAAAATCATATTGAATCGCCGAGGATTGCGACCCGAAAAATAAGACCAATCCGACATTGGTTGTTGCAGAATAAGTGGGTGTTAAGCATTTATCATCTTGAATCCGCATAGCAATCATCACTTGCAAATAAGGTTTCAGTATCGGATGGATGGGATAAACAGAGAAATCTAACATAGTGTTATGTTTGTAATTTTCATTAAAAAAAAGGTAAATATAGAGGCGGTCATTGGTTTATTTATTTAGGCAGACGTTGTTTCTAAATTTTTGGAAAAATTCAAGGCGCAAAATTACGCCAGTCCTATTGCGAGCGCAATAGCATGAATGGATGAAATTCGAGGCGTTTCAAAATCAATTTGCCACGAATTACCCGAATTTGCACGAATTATTCGTGCAAATTCGGGTAATTCGTGGCAAAAATTGGATAAAAAAAAAGTGGATTAAGTTTTACACTCAATCCACTTTTTTTACACAAACTTCTATTACAAAAAATACATTTCATTTATTGCACGTCTTTCAAAATCAATTGTCCATGATCGCCATGTTGGAAAATGCCTTTTGTCAAATGCCCTGCGGCAATCGTTTGACGGGTCTTTTCCGCTATTTTTGAATCAGTTACATATTCAACCGTTTGTAATATTTTATGATTTTTAGGGTCTAACGTTTCTGTCGTCAACGGGATTTCAAAAGTCGTGCCTGCCGCCACAGGTTTATCCGAAACCACAGATGCCACTTCATAACGAAGGCTCGAACCGTCCGCAGGCGGATTCGCCACTTTCGCTTGCTTCACTTTGACGACATAATCATGTCCCCACTGATAATCCAATTTCCCAATCGGCGCGTAAAAAAATTGCCAATCGCTCGTTTCCGACTTGCGAACTAAGTAACACCATTGCGCAGATTCGCCTTGCGCAATCGTTTTATGATGTTTGATATGCCAAGTTTCTGTTTTCATATCTGCGGTTGTTGGATTGTTGGATACATCCGTACATGCACCCATTTGGCTGATAATCAATAAAATACAAAAAAAAGATTTCATGATTTTATAGTTTTTATGATTTGAATTAGCTGTCTCAAAAGAGTGAAATTTAATTTTTAAACCCAATATTTATTTGATTGTGATACGAATGGATGTACGGATTTTACAGATTTCACGGATTTATACGGATTTTGGGGGCAAAAAAAATCCGTATAAATCCGTGAAATCTGTAAAATCCGTACATCCATTCGTATCACAACCCAATAATATTTTGTAATTTTTTCTTTTGAGACAGCTACTTCAAACCGATTAAAATAAAGGTTGTCCCTGTTTTTTACCTAACAAAACAACTGCGCCTTTCGCAGCACTCCAATAAAGCGCGCCATGTTGAAAATAATTCACGCGTCCATTATTCACCGCAGGCAATTCATCCGTAATCGGGTAGCCCAAAGGCGATTTTTCCCAACCAATCAATGCCCATTTATCCCGAATCGCCCCGTAAATCAAAAATGCTTTTTCCCCCGGATTCGTCGGATGCCAGTAAATCGACAAATCGCCCACCGCTTGTCCAGCAGCATTATATTTGCGGAAATGGTTATATCGACCTACGCCATCAGGACAACCCATTTCATCCGTAATCGGGTAGCCCGTTTTCACTTCCCAACCCAATTTTGCCCATTTCGCCTTGATGTCTCCGTAAATCACAAACGCGCCAGGGGCAGGATTCGTCGGATGCCAATAAATCGAACCGCCTTGAAAATGGTTGAAACGACCTTTTCCATCTGGAGTCCCCGTTTCGTCAGTCAGTGGACACTTCAAAAAGCTACTTGCACCGCCCAATTGCGTATAACGCGTCCCAATCACCCCGTAAACTTTGAACGGCGCGCAACCACCACAACCCGTCGCATTCGGATACAAATTATGAACGCCACTAATATCGCAAGCACTCATCGCCGTCCGTTGACCAATCGTCACTCCTGCGGGTGCAGCCACTTTAAGTTTAATGGTGGGTTGACCATTGGCAGAAAACGCTGTTAAAGGATAGTGCATAATCGAACCAAAATCGTAAGCGCACGAACTGATACTACTCGACACTTTGTCAAAATTATGTTCATAGCCACTTTGAATATTCGCCGTTAAAATCGTAATATAATTGTCTCTATCCGAGCGGCTTTGCTCGTGATACATGCCCGCCGCGTGCAACATTTCGTGCATAATCGAACCAAACGCGCAACCCGCCGAAATCGAAATGTCTTGAACCCCGCCTTTGCGTCCCACATTGGAATAGCAACCCGAACCATTGATGAAACGCACATAATCGGCTTCATTCGTGCGCGGTTTGATGCAAAGTTTGGTTTTTTGGTTCATAATCGCCATTGCCTGATTGATTTCGGCAGCCCTTGGATGCCCTGCGGCAATTTCGTAAGGAATAACGCCATTCGACCAACGATAATTATTGCCCGAAATCCCAGCATCATTTGCAGGGTCATTTTCGTTGTACAACACAATATCGCCTTCAAAAATGGCGTGACCATCAATCATTTGAACTTTGATTTTTTGAGCCACATCAAACATCGGTAAACGATAATTGATTTCTTTGTGGGCAATGTTCATTCGAGCAAGGGAATGAAAGGTTTCTTGAGCAGTCGAGGCTGTGGTCAACAAGACGCACACGGAGGCAATTGCTCCATTTTTGAATAAATTGGAAAACATGCGATGATTATTTTAGTTGAAATTTAAAACAATGAGGTTCCTATAAATTTGGAAGTGTGGGAATGAATGGTATTTGTTTTTTAATAAGCATTTCGTTTTTGACGAAACGATGACATTGTAACCGTCGGCTTAACTAAATTAGTTCCGAATAAAGGGTGATTTAAAGTGACCTTAACTAATATAGACTTTTATATTTGATTCAAAACATTGGTTATGAATAATTTATGTATTTTATTTTTAACTAAAAATTAATACACACCTAACAGGTTTTAAAAACCTGTTAGGTGTGTAGGCAAGTCAACGCGTCAAAACAATGTAATCTTTAATCAACCCGCGCAAAAATTCGGCTCTCTGCCGATAGTTTACCGCAGGAATTTCCAAAATTTTACAAATATGCTCCGTCGTTTCGCTTAAAACTGCATCTTGCGCCGCATTTCGGTACAAAGCCACCCGCCGCAACACTTGTTGAATCGTCAACATATCTTCTTCCGACAATCTGCGCACTTGCGGATAAACAGGCGTGTAATTTTCCTGAGTATCCGTATTCAAAACATCATATAAACGATATTTTTTAGACGAATGTAAATTAATCACGGTTGTTCCCGCCGCCATATCGCCTAAACGTTGTCGTTTATCCGTACTCGCAACCAACATCATCGCAATCACGCCGCCACAATAATACGTATCCACCAAACTCAAAACTGCACGTAAAACGCTGTTACTCAATGACATCTGTTTTCCATCAAGGCGCGCCGTTTGCAATTTTTGAGACAATTTGCCGAGCGTCCGCCCATGTAAAAACGCATCACAAGCCACTTGATATAAAATGTATAAGCCACCCCAAGCCAAAACGCTGACCAAAACCCACGTTGTTTGGAGTTGAAAAAGGTTCAAACTGGAAAAAAGCAGGCTCAAACCCAGCAGCAAACAGATTATCACAATCATATCTATAATGGATGCAAAAATGCGTTCGCGCAACGTCGCCAAAGTGTATTCAATGCGCACATTTTGCGCGGTCATAATTTCAATCGTATCCATAATAATAATGATGATATTTATTTAGTAGAAGCACCAGGCGACACTTTTTCAACTAAACCTTGCAAATCAATATTCAAACGCTCCAATTCCCGCGCTAAATTCGCTGCTTGTTGCAATTTTTCGGACGTTTGCCCGCCCGTTGCCATATCTTTTTCCGTTTTTTTCAATTGATGGTCGATGTGTTGGCGACGGTCTTCCAATTGAACCGACTGTTGAACCAAGGCTTTATCACCCGTTTGATTGCCATGGTCCCGAAGTTTCGTGATGACATTCCCCATTTTATCCAAAGCCGTATCGTATTTGCCGCCATCGAATTTGCCCTTTTCGGAGACAACCAACGACTTCACTTCGCCAAAAAGTTGTCCAACGCCTTGAAAAACACGTCCTGATTGTGCTTTTTCCTGCGGATTGCCCCAAAAATAATTGTAAATGACCATCACAACGATAGCCCAAAAAGCGAGTTTTATCAAAGATCTTATCATGTTTTTTTTGAATGAATGATGAATAATAATTATTTCAAATTCCGAATATCAATTTCAAGAATTGTTTGTTCTTCATCCGCTGCCTCAATTTGTTGCTGAATCATAGGAACATGGCGACACAATGTTTTGTAACGATTGTCATAAGTGCGAATCAATATCAATTTAATAGGATATTTATCAAGATTTTGCTGATTTTTAAGATTTTTGTCAGCTGTTAGCAAATATTCAAACCCAGTTTCGAGCATCGCTTTAATTAATTCACCGTTTTTTAACTCTGCCCAACCAATATCATGTACGGAAGTCACTTCTAAATTGCCTAAAAAGTGTTTCGCAAGTGGACGTGGAAGATTTTCATCCAGTAATATTTTCTTCATAATGTGTAAATGTAATTTGGTTTTCTAAAAAACTTAATATTTTAAGCAGTTGAATTTTTGAAACAGAGGGGTAATCATGTAAAAATTCATCTATGGTATCGCCATTTTTGAGGTAATCAAAAAGGATTCTCACAGGAACCCGTGTTTTGGAAAAAACAGGCGTACCACTTTGGATTTCAGGCGAAATGGTTATTAAATTCGCAATCATCAGTATTGGATTTTATAAATGAATAATTTTTTTTGTACCATCGAAATTCTTTACAAATGTAAAGCCTTTTCTCTGAAAAGCGAATTTTTTATCAAAAAGTTCCTGTTCCACCCAAAAGTTCCAAAAGTTCTTTTTGTAACTTTGGTGCGGAAAAAAAACGTTATAAAAATTCCCAAAATCATTATACCTTTACTTGCTGTTTTGATTAACATCTGATTTTAATGATTTTACGCATGAAAAAAATTCTCACATCTGCCCTGCTAACCGTTTCGCTAACGGGCTTGCTGGCTCAATCGACGTTTCCTGTCAATGGCGTACACGATGACCGCGATGAAGTTTTCGCCATCACGGGCGCGACGATTTTTAAAAATTATAATACGTCTATCGACGATGCGACCTTGATTATTCGCAACGGGCGTATCGAAAACATGGGTGCTAACCTCAAAATCCCAAAAGATGCGATTGTTTTCGACCTCAAAGGGAAAACGATTTATCCTTCGTTCATAGACCTTTACTCGAATTATGGCATGCCCGAACCGAAGCCCGAAGGCGCGCCTGCCAAGCAATTGCCGCAAATGTTGAGCAATAAACGGGGTGCTTTTTCTTGGAATGAGGCGTTGAAAACGGAGTTTCGGGCAGTGGACAACTTCGTGGCGCAGCCCAAAGAGGCAGCGATTTGGCGTTCTGCGGGTTTTGGGGCGGTGATTGCGCATCGCGGCGACGGGATTTCTCGCGGGGCGGGCGCGTTTGTCACCCTTGCCGACGACCGCGAACATCATTTGATTTTGAAAAATCAAGCAGCTCATTTTTTATCGTTCCGCAAAGGCACTTCGACGCAAAGTTATCCGTCGTCGTTGATGGGCAGTATTGCGTTGTTGCGGCAGACGTATTTGGATAACGAATGGTATCAATCGGGCGTGTCTCACAAGGAACGCAATCTTTCGTTGGAGGCTTGGCAGGAGTTGCAAAACTTGCCTCAAATTTTTGAAGTCACGGATAAATTGGAAGCATTGCGGGCGGCAAAAATTGCTGCAGAATTTGGTAAAAAGTACATTATCAAAGGTAAAGGCGATGAATATCAACGACTTGAAGATTTAAAAAAAATAGTTTCGTCTTTTATCCTGCCTTTGAATTTTCCTGATGCGTTTGATGTGGAAGACCCTTTGGATGCGCGTTCGGTCAGTTTGACGGATTTGAAACATTGGGAAATCGCTCCGTCGAATCCTGCGCGGATGGCACAAGCGGGTATTCCATTTGCTTTTACAACATTTGGTTTGAAAGATAAAAAGGATTTTTTAAAACAATTGCAAAAAGCGGTTACTTATGGTCTAAGTGAAGCGGATGCGTTGAAAGCATTGACGTTTTTTCCCGCGCAAATCGCGGGCATGGACAAAGATTTGGGCAGCTTGGAGCAGGGTAAATTAGCGAGTTTCATTGTTACGAATAATAATATTTTTAGCAAAAACGCAAAAATTGTTCAAAATTGGGTTGCTGGAAAACGGCATGAAGTCGGCGAATCGGACAATAGTTTGGCAGGCAAAAAGTTCAAATTAGTGGTTGGCAATGCGAATTATACGTTGAACGTTTCCGAAAAAGATGACGCAACTATTTCATTATCAACGGATTCTGTATCGTCCAAAGCAAATTATACGTTGAAGGGGAATTGGATTGCGCTTTCTTTCGCGCTTGGCAAAGCGAAAAATGAAAGCATTCGGTTGTCGGGCGTGATGGAAAATGAAACCATGCGCGGGCGCGGTCAATTGGCAAATGGCGATTGGGTTAATTGGGAAGGCACGTTTGCGAACCCGAATCTTGCTAAAAATGAAGCATTATCCCCATTAGTTTCGAGTGAAGTCACGTATCCTTTTGGTGCGTTTGGTTTCAAGGAAATGCCGAAACAAGAAAACATTTTGTTTAAAAATGCGACGGTTTGGACGGGTGAAAAAGACGGCGTTTTGAAAAATACGGATGTGATGATTCAAAATGGGCGCATCGTTCAAGTCGCTCGCAACATCAAAACGGTCGGCACGACGGTCATCGACGCGACGGACAAGCACATTACCGCAGGGGTCATCGACGAACATTCGCATATCGGCGTGACGGGCGGCGTGAATGAAGGTTCGCAAGCGGCATCGTCGGAAGTGCGGATTGCGGACGTTATCAATTCGGAAGATATTAATATTTATCGCCAATTGGCGGGCGGCGTGACGAGTTCGCATATTTTGCACGGTTCGGCGAATCCGATTGGTGGGCAAACGCAATTGTTGAAAATGCGCTGGGGCATGAATGCAGAACAATTGAAATTTGAAGGTTGGGACGGTTTTATAAAATTTGCTTTGGGCGAAAATGTCAAACAAAGTAATTGGGGCGATAATGTGACGACGCGTTTTCCACAAACGCGGATGGGTGTGGAGCAAGTTTACGAAGATGCGTTCACGCGGGCGGCGGAATATGCGGCTTTGAAAAAAGCAGGAAAACCTTATCGGCGCGATTTGGAAACCGAAGCGATTTTAGAAATTTTGGAGCATAAACGATTCATTACCTGCCATTCATACATTCAAAGTGAAATTAATATGTTGATGAAAGTAGCAGATAAATATCATTTTAAAGTGAATACGTTTACGCATATTTTGGAAGGTTACAAGGTGGCGGATAAGATGAAAGCGCATGGTGCGGGCGCGGCGGGTTTTTCGGATTGGTGGGCGTACAAGTACGAAGTATTGGACGCGATACCATATAATG
Source organism: Bacteroidota bacterium (assembly GCA_039795795.1). Taxonomy (GTDB): domain Bacteria; phylum Bacteroidota; class Bacteroidia; order Chitinophagales; family Saprospiraceae; genus JAAFJT01. The sequence goes on from JBDKKX010000024.1 coordinate 17,799, forward strand.
GTGCGTTGATGCACCAAGTCGGTTTGGTGACAGCGTTCAATTCGGACGATGCAGAAATGGCGCGCCGCTTGAATCAAGAAGCGGGCAAAGCGATAAAGTACGGCAAAGTGCCAGAAGAAGAAGCATGGAAATTTGTAACGTTGAATCCTGCAAAATTATTGCACGTTGACCATCGTGTTGGCAGTATAAAAGTCGGTAAAGATGCGGATTTAGTGGTTTGGTCGGATTATCCGATGTCGGTTTATGCGAAAGCGGAAATGACTTTTGTGGATGGAATTCGGTATTTTGACCGCGAACGGGATGAGGCAATGCACTCGGCAGTCGCGCAAGAGCGCAATCGGTTGATTCAAAAAATGATTGCGGCGAAAAAATCGGGGCAATCCGTACAACCTGCTACAGCGAGTTCGCAACATTTGTATCATTGCGACGACGAGGAAGATGAAATGAAGTAAACGGTTAGAATTAGGATTAAATGGGATTTTTTATCACAGATGGAACAGATTAAGCGAGATTTTCACAGATTTTTTTTGATTTTCAATGCTTAAAATCAAAAAAAATCTGTGAAAATCTCGTTTAATCTGTTCCATCTGTGATAAAAAATCCCATTTAATCCTAATTCTAACGCGCCAATTCATCCAAAACGGCTTCTAACTGATTGGCTTTCAAATTTTTATAAATAATTTTTTTATTTTTATCCAATACGTAAATTTCTGGCGTAATGTCAATATAATACTTATCATTATATTTGCTTTCCAACGCAGGGTCAATCACATCCGTCCATTCCACTCCATATTTAACCCCGAACGACAACCATTTTTCCTTTTCCGCCATCGACGCAAGGGCAAAAATATGCACCCTTTTCGACTTATATTTATCAAAAACTTGTTTCAAATACGGTATCGCCTCTTGGCAATGCTCACAATCTGGATTGTATATAAACAAAATAGTGATATTCGCATCCGAATCATATAACGCTTTTTTCTGTCCCGAACGGTCGCGCCCCCAAATATTTTCGCCTTTCAAGCCGATAAAACTCAAAGTCATTTTTTGCGCGTCATTGCGCAACGATTGAATTTCCGCTTCATCCGACCAAACCGCTAATTCAGGTTTCCAATATTTCAAAATCAAGTAAGCATACACTTTTTCACCATCCATCAATTTCGTCAACGCGGGTTTATAATGTTGTGCCAACCAATTGATTGTAAATTTAAATAACTGCTTATTATTCAATGTTTTTTGAATAAAAATATCACTTGATACGATGATAGAATCAGGATTTTGAACTGTTAAATCATCAATATATCTTTTCAATTTATTAAAAATCACAGGCGTATTCAACAACCGTTCATCCGTCCAATCCGTATTTTCCAAAAACGCAGCCCGATATTGCCATGCATATAAAGCTGTATCCAACACGCCATTCGATTTGAAAACAGGTGGCACTTTTGGATTTTGCCCTGCCAATTTATATTTGGTAAAAAAGCGATTGGCGTGATTTTGTTTTAAATTTTCTACTTTTCGGTCTCGTTCTGCGAGCAACTCCGATTGTTTTTGCTTGGCTGCCGCGACAGATTCGGGTGACGCATTCAGTTTAATTTGGTTGCCTGCTGCTTGAAAATTCGCTTCTAAGACAAGTTGATATTTCAAATTATCGTATAATAATTCATTTTCTGGATTGCCATTTAAAACCATTCCATTAATAAAATTCCCTTTCTCCGTTTGCATAGAAAAAGGATTATTATCCAATATAAGTAATTGAAAATAATCGCCTTCTGCCATCATTATATAATACAATCCAGGACTATATGAACCTTTTAATTCAGCGTGTCCCGTCGCGCTCAAATGCGCAGTATCCGCAACATAATTTTGCTCACCAACTGTGCCAACTAATTTTATTTGGCAATTGCTGGAACCATTGATTTGAATTTGAATTCGTGGTGAAACGCTGTCTTGTGCAAGGATTGGACAAGCGAATCCATAGAAGATTAAAATAAAAAGTTTGCTAAAAAAATTCATGGTGGTCATTTTTATAAAACAATTTGATGCTTAAAATCCGATTTCAAACGCGCATCATGCGTCACGATAATCAACGCCGCATCGTTCGCGCAAGTATTCAACAACCGAATCACCTCTTGACAATTCGCATCGTCCAAAGCAGAAGTCGGTTCATCCGCCAAAACCACCGCAGGGCGATTCATAAGGGCGCGGATAATGCCGACGCGTTGTTGTTCGCCGACGCTCAAACGGTCTGTTTTTACATCGCGCTGATGTCCCATATTTAAA